>NZ_JAENDM010000035.1:0-44055 GCF_019375075.1 Escherichia sp. XD33 | reverse complement strand
TGCCGTTACGCACCACCCCGTCAGTAGCTGAACAGGAGGGACAGCTGATAGAAACAGAAGCCACTGGAGCACCTCAAAAACACCATCATACACTAAATCAGTAAGTTGGCAGCATCACCGAATACCTTTAAGTTATTTTCACCAACTTCATATTTAATACGTTTTAATTGTTCTCCAGCTCCCATAATGACAAAGGCGTTGCCTTCTTGATATATACATTCAGACATCATTTTTTGTAAAGTTTCAAGAGCACCGCGATACGTCTCTGATGCAGCTTCCTTACAAATTAATTTTAAAATACTATGAGCTAGTAGCTCCATGTGTTTAGAAGATTTATTTTCATTATAACTTCCACTACCCAAAACTGCGCTAGCGTTAAATCCGTTGCTTTTACTAACTAACATTGTCTATTCCTCAATTAATGTCTACATGGCTATTTTTAATGTTATTACTGTTTGTCACTATAAAAAAACGCTCATTTGAGACAATTACTGACATTAACTGCTTCACTTGCTACGCATGGAACTTTTAATTAAATTAGCACAGGAATGTTAAATTTAATAAACAAAAGGTTATTTCGCTGTATGATAAAAAAAACCGTTATAATTTATTAGTGAAAATCGTTTTTCAAGTGTTAGAAATTTATATCTCAATAGCGTTGGTTAATGAGCATAGCCACGCTCCTGTAACGCTCACAAAACTCATCTGCCTGCGGCGGGTGTTCTGGTCAGTAGTAGATGTTTAAGGCGTGGCAGAGACATTTCATCCTTACTCTACGGCATTGTTCTACATACATTGGTTGTGGTACTCACTTATCATCAGTGAGCGAACAGAGAATAGTTCAGTGATTTGAGTAATTAACCTGATTAAATGAAGGGGTATAATAAATGATAATACTCTGGCTTTATCGTTAATTACTTAATTCCACATGTAAGCAATTTGCCCGCTTGGCATAGCAGGCATTTTTTCCAGGTACTTTTGAATGAGTACTGATGGATAAATACATTGCAGTGGCGTGCCACGTACCAAAACACCAGCCCTCATTCGAAACCACCCACCGCACTTCTTCCTTGAAATGGCGTTAGTCATGAAATATAGACCGCCATCGAGTACCCCTTGTACCCTTAACTCTTCCTGATACGTAAATAATGATTTGGTGGCCCTTGCTGGACTTGAACCAGCGACCAAGCGATTATGAGTCGCCTGCTCTAACCACTGAGCTAAAGGGCCTTGAGTGTGCAATAACAATACTTATAAACCACGCAATAAACATGATGATCATATGATGTAAATAACAGATTTTTATGCGTTCCCATTCACCTTGGGTCGTGATTACACGCGACATAAAACCCGACACCGCCTCCATTCGCAAAGTCGATACTCGCAGTCAACAAGCAAATGTTAATAATTAGCACTATCTATAGTTATCATCGATTCAATGATACTTTGTAATGATTTTGTATCTAATAATATAACTTTATTACATTAGCTGAAGAGTTTTCGCATCATTATGATATCTGTTACTTTTCACTCCATAAAAATAAACTTCGTATAGCAATATATTCTTTCATAGATCTTATTCTGCTAATCATTAGTTTCGTATGAGCGATTTTTGACAGTTGCCTCTCCAGACCACATCGATAATTAATAAAACAGATTTAAGCATTATCCTTTTCCATATAAATATTGGATAAAAGTAGGACATCTGTTTGCAATTACTTTCACAACAATTAAACATTTTTATGTTTCCGTATACATCATATTACTCTACCATTAGAGGAACTTTATTATGTTTTCTATAAAACCAGGACCCAGAAATTTACCTATCGACAACCCCACATTGTTATCATGGAACATTACTGACGGGGATCTAAATTCCAAATTAAATACATTAGAATATCTAAACTGTATAACAAATATTATTAATTCTTGTGGAGTTTACCCTCAAGGATTAAAAGACAGAGAAATTATATCAACTTTTCACGCAGAAAAAGTTATTAATGATCTGTTAAAAAACGATTATAAAATTTCCCTTTCTCCAGATACAACTTACCGAGAGTTGAATAAAGCAGCACAGCGTAGCATTACAGCGCCAGACAGGATAGGAGAAAGAAAAACATAGGTTTATCAACGAGATACAATGATTGAAAGAGGTGATAACAGCGGTGTTTATCAGTATGGTCGTGCTGAACATTTCACCCACATTATATCTGACAAACCTTCCCCAAAAGATAAATATGTTGCATATGCTATTAACATTCCTGACTATGAGCTGGCAGCCGATGTATATAATATTAACGTGACGTCACCTTCCGGACAGCAAGAAACATTTAAAATATTAATCAATCCAGAACATCTACGGCAGACACTTGAGCGTAAATCTCTTACTGCTGTTCAGAAATCACAATGTGAAATCATCACCCCCAAAAAACCTGGCGAAGCGATTCTTCATGCTTTTAATGCCACCTACCAGCAGATCAGAGAAAATATGTCTGAATTTGCACGTTGCCATTATGGGTATATACAAATCCCTCCAGTGACAACTTTCCGCGCCGACGGACCAGAAACTCCCGAAGAAGAAAAGGGTTACTGGTTTCATGCTTATCAACCCGAAGATCTTTGTACCATCCATAATCCAATGGGAGATTTGCAGGATTTTATTGCATTGGTTAAAGATGCTAAAAAATTTGGTATCGATATCATTCCTGATTATACCTTTAACTTTATGGGAATTGGGGGTAGTGGTAAAAATGACCTGGATTATCCCTCTGCTGATATACGAGCGAAGATCAGTAAAGATATAGAAGGTGGTATCCCTGGCTATTAGCAAGGTCAGGTTTTGATTCCATTCATTAAAGATCCAGTAACAAAAGAACGTAAACAAATCCATCCAGAAGATATACATCTCACTGCAAAAGACTTCGAAGCAAGTAAAGATAACATCTCTAAGGATGAATGGGAAAACCTCCATGCATTAAAAGAAAAGCGTTTAAATGGAATGCCTAAAACAACACCCAAAAGTGACCAGGTTATTATGTTGCAAAATCAATACGTTCGTGAAATGCGAAAATATGGCGTACGAGGTTTACGTTATGATGCGGCAAAACACTCAAAACATGAACAAATAGAAAGATCAATAACCCCACCGCATAAAAATTATAATGAGCGGTTACACAATACTAACTTATTTAACCCAAAATATCATAAAAAAGCCGTTATGAATTACATGGAATATCTGGTAACTTGTCAGTTGGATGAACAACAAATGTCATCACTGCTTTATGAAAGAGATGATTTAAGCGCCATTGATTTTTCATTGCTCATGAAAACGATAAAAGCCTTTTCATTTGGTGGAGATCTTCAAACCCTTGCATCAAAACCGGGTTCCACAATCTCAAGTATCCCATCAGAAAGACGGATATTGATTAACATTAACCACGATTTTCCTAACAATGGTAATCTTTTCAATGACTTTCTATTTAACCATCAACAAGATGAACAATTAGCAATGGCATATATAGCCGCTCTGCCGTTCAGCAGGCCTTTAGTTTACTGGGATGGCCAAGTATTAAAATCAACGACTGAAATTAAAAATGATGATGGGTCCACGCGTGTCGGCGGTGAGGCGTAGCTTAATAAAGGTTGCTCTACCTATCAGCAGCTCTACAATGAATTCCACGCATTATATATAGATAAAGCAGGAATATGGAGCGCATTTGAGGGTGTATCTGCAACTAAAAACGTTCTGGCCTTTAGTCGTGGGGATTCTGTGAACATTAATCACTCTCCTCATGATGGACTAGTTATAATAAATAAAGGAAACGAAGAAGTTGAAGGTACCTGGCCTAACAAATTGCAACCTGGAATATACAAAAACATGGGGAGTAATAGCGTTAACATTATTATTAATAATACCCGAAAAATTATCCCCCCTGGTAAAGTATTTACGCTTAGAGGCGGAACTCTAAATATCAATATTCCTGGGCGTAGCGCTCTTCTTTTAGGGAAAACAGGAGAACCGCCGAACTATCTCTATTTATAATTTAATGTTATATCTGCCCCGATAAAACGGGGCAGATAATATGTTTAGTTTACTAACGGTCATTTTGCAGTGAAGCCATTTACTGTTTTTTATCGACCAGATAATCTGTTCTCTAATGTTAACTCCCCCTAACCTGTTGCTTTAGTTATTCATTTCCTGTCTCACTTTGCCTTAATACCCTACGTTAAATGTTACTAATTTGTTGCTTTTGATCACAATAAGAAAACAATATGTCGCTTTTGTGCGCATTTTTCAGAAATGTAGATATTTTTAGATTATGGCTACGAAATGAGCATCGCCATGTCACCCTACATCTCATAAGAGGATCGCTTCTGATGAATGCACTGACCGCCGTACAAAATAACGCTGTCGATTCAGGCCAGGACTATAGCGGATTCACCCTCACCCCGTCGGCGCAATCCCCGCGTCTGCTGGAACTCACCTTCACCGAACAGACGACCAAACAGTTTCTTGAGCAGGTTGCCGAGTGGCCCGTGCAGGCGCTGGAGTACAAATCGTTTCTGCGTTTTCGGGTAGCCAAAATTCTTGACGATCTATGTGCGAACCAGCTGCAACCATTGCTGTTGAAGACGTTGCTAAACCGCGCTGAAGGTGCGTTGTTGATCAATGCGGTGGGTGTCGATGATGTGAAGCAAGCGGATGAGATGGTGAAGCTGGCGACGGCGGTGGCGCATCTGATTGGCCGTTCCAATTTCGATGCGATGAGCGGTCAGTATTACGCGCGTTTTGTAGTGAAAAATGTCGATAACTCAGACAGCTATCTGCGCCAGCCGCACCGCGTGATGGAGCTACACAACGACGGCACGTATGTCGAAGAGATAACCGATTACGTGCTGATGATGAAAATCGACGAGCAAAACATGCAGGGCGGAAATTCGCTGCTGCTGCATCTCGATGACTGGGAACATCTCGACAACTATTTCCGCCACCCGCTGGCGCGTCGCCCGATGCGCTTTGCCGCGCCGCCGAGTAAAAACGTCAGCAAAGATGTTTTTCATCCGGTGTTCGACGTCGATCAACAGGGTCGCCCGGTGATGCGCTATATCGACCAGTTCGTCCAGCCGAAAGACTTCGAAGAAGGCGTGTGGTTGAGCGAGCTTTCCGACGCCATTGAAACCAGCAAAGGCATTCTTTCTGTGCCCGTTCCCGTTGGCAAATTCCTGTTGATTAACAACCTGTTCTGGCTGCACGGTCGCGACCGCTTTACTCCGCACCCGGATCTGCGCCGTGAACTGATGCGCCAGCGTGGCTATTTCGCTTACGCCTCTAACCACTACCAGACGCATCAGTAAGCGCAAAGGAATTGAGCGGATGTATGATTTTGTGATTATTGGCGGCGGCATCATCGGCATGTCGACCGCCATGCAACTGATTGATGTCTATCCGGACGCCCGCATTGCGTTGCTGGAAAAAGAGTCCGGCCCGGCCTGTCACCAGACGGGCCACAACAGCGGCGTGATCCATGCCGGGGTCTATTACACGCCCGGCAGCCTGAAGGCGCAGTTTTGCCTGGCGGGAAACCGCGCCACCAAAGCCTTTTGCGATCAAAACGGCATTCGCTACGACAACTGCGGCAAGATGCTGGTTGCCACGTCCGATCTCGAAATGGAACGGATGCGCGCCTTATGGGAACGCACAGCGGCGAACGGTATCGAGCGCGAATGGCTTAACGCCGACGAACTGCGCGAGCGCGAACCGAATATCACCGGGCTCGGCGGCATTTTTGTGCCGTCCAGCGGCATTGTCAGCTACCGCGACGTGACGGCGGCGATGGCAAAAATCTTCCAGTCCAGAGGCGGTGAAATTATCTATAACGCCGAAGTCAGCGGGCTTAATGAGCATAAAAACGGCGTGGTGATACGTACCCGTCAGGGCGGCGAATATGAAGCATCAACGCTGATTAGCTGTTCCGGGCTGATGGCTGACCGGCTGGTGAAAATGCTCGGACTCGAACCGGGCTTTATCATCTGCCCGTTCCGTGGCGAGTATTTCCGCCTTGCGCCGGAGCATAACCAGATTGTTAACCACCTGATTTACCCCATTCCCGACCCGGCAATGCCGTTTTTGGGCGTTCATCTCACCCGCATGATCGACGGCAGCGTGACCGTCGGGCCAAACGCGGTGCTGGCTTTCAAACGCGAAGGCTATCGCAAGCGCGACTTCTCATTTAGCGACACGCTGGAGATTTTGGGCTCGTCGGGGATTCGCCGGGTGCTGCAAAACCATCTACGCTCAGGACTGGGCGAGATGAAAAACTCGCTGTGCAAAAGCGGCTATCTGCGGCTGGTGCAAAAGTATTGTCCCCGGCTTTCGTTAAGCGATCTCCAGCCCTGGCCCGCCGGTGTGCGGGCGCAGGCGGTATCGCCGGACGGCAAGCTGATTGACGATTTTCTGTTTGTCACCACCCCGCGCACGATCCACACCTGCAATGCGCCCTCCCCGGCAGCGACATCAGCAATTCCTATTGGTGCGCATATTGTCAGCAAGGTACAAACGCTGTTGGCAAGCCAGAGTAACCCCGGACGCACGCTGCGAGCGGCACGTAGTGTGGATGCCTTACACGCCGCATTTAATCAATAACCTTTGAAAACAGGATGTAGCGATGAAACTTAACGACAGTAACTTATTCCGCCAGCAGGCGTTGATTAACGGGGAATGGCTGGACGCCAACAATGGTGAAGCCATCGACGTCACCAATCCGGCGAACGGCGACAAGCTGGGTAGCGTACCCAAAATGGGCGCTGATGAAACCCGCGCCGCTATCGACGCCGCCAACCGCGCTCTGCCCGCCTGGCGTGCGCTCACCGCCAAAGAACGCGCCAACATTCTGCGCAACTGGTTCAATTTGTTGATGGAGCATCAGGACGATTTAGCGCGCCTGATGACCCTAGAACAGGGCAAACCGCTGGCTGAAGCGAAAGGCGAAATTAGCTACGCCGCCTCCTTTATTGAGTGGTTTGCTGAAGAAGGCAAACGCATTTATGGCGACACCATTCCTGGTCATCAGGCCGATAAGCGCCTGATTGTTATCAAGCAGCCGATTGGCGTCACCGCAGCTATCACGCCGTGGAACTTCCCGGCGGCGATGATTACCCGCAAAGCCGGTCCGGCGCTGGCGGCAGGCTGCACCATGGTGCTGAAGCCTGCCAGTCAGACGCCGTTCTCTGCGCTGGCGCTGGCGGAGCTGGCGATTCGCGCGGGCATTCCGGCTGGGGTATTTAACGTGGTCACCGGTTCGGCGGGCGCGGTGGGTAACGAACTGACCAGCAACCCGCTGGTGCGCAAGCTGTCGTTTACCGGTTCGACCGAAATTGGCCGCCAGTTAATGGAACAGTGCGCGAAAGACATCAAAAAAGTGTCGCTGGAGCTGGGCGGCAACGCGCCGTTTATCGTCTTTGACGATGCCGACCTCGACAAAGCCGTGGAAGGTGCGCTGTCCTCGAAATTCCGCAACGCCGGGCAAACCTGCGTCTGCGCCAACCGTTTATACGTGCAGGACGGCGTGTATGACCGCTTTGCCGAAAAATTGCAGCAGGCGGTGAGCAAATTGCACATCGGCGACGGGCTGGAGAAAGGCGTCACCATCGGGCCGCTGATCGATGAAAAAGCGGTAGCAAAAGTGGAAGAGCATATTGCCGATGCGCTGGAGAAAGGTGCGCGTGTGGTTTGCGGCGGTAAAGCGGATGAACGCGGCGGCAACTTCTTCCAGCCGACCATTCTGGTGGACGTTCCAGCCAACGCCAAAGTGTCGAAAGAAGAGACGTTCGGCCCCCTCGCCCCACTGTTCCGTTTTAAAGATGAAGCCGATGTGATTGCGCAAGCCAATGACACCGAGTTTGGCCTTGCCGCCTATTTCTACGCCCGTGATTTAAGCCGCGTCTTCCGCGTGGGCGAAGCGCTGGAGTACGGCATCGTCGGCATCAATACCGGCATCATTTCCAATGAAGTGGCCCCGTTCGGCGGCATTAAAGCCTCGGGTCTGGGTCGTGAAGGTTCGAAGTATGGCATCGAAGATTACTTAGAAATCAAATATATGTGCATCGGTCTTTAACTGGAGAACGCGAATGAGCAGCAATAAAGAGTTAATGCAGCGCCGCAGTCAGGCGATTCCCCGTGGTGTTGGGCAAATTCACCCGATTTTCGCTGACCGCGCGGAAAACTGCCGGGTGTGGGACGTTGAAGGCCGTGAGTATCTTGATTTCGCGGGCGGGATTGCGGTGCTCAATACCGGGCACTTGCATCCGAAAGTGGTGGCTGCGGTGGAAGCGCAGTTGAAAAAACTGTCGCACACCTGCTTCCAGGTGCTGGCCTACGAGCCGTATCTGGAGCTGTGCGAGATTATGAATCAGAAGGTGCCAGGCAATTTTGCCAAGAAAACGCTGCTGGTCACCACAGGTTCTGAAGCGGTGGAAAACGCGGTGAAAATCGCCCGCGCCGCCACCAAACGTAGCGGCACCATCGCTTTTAGCGGCGCGTATCACGGGCGCACGCATTACACGCTGGCGCTGACCGGCAAGGTGAATCCGTACTCTGCGGGCATGGGGCTGATGCCGGGTCATGTTTATCGCGCGCTTTATCCTTGCCCGCTGCACGGCATAAGCGAGGATGACGCTATCGCCAGCATCCACCGGATCTTCAAAAATGATGCCGCGCCGGAAGATATCGCCGCCATCGTGATTGAGCCGGTTCAGGGCGAAGGCGGTTTCTACGCCTCGTCGCCAGCCTTTATGCAGCGTTTACGCGCTCTGTGTGACGAGCACGGGATCATGCTGATTGCCGATGAAGTGCAGAGCGGCGCGGGGCGTACCGGCACGCTGTTTGCGATGGAGCAGATGGGCGTTGCGCCGGATCTTACCACCTTTGCGAAATCGATCGCGGGCGGCTTCCCGCTGGCGGGCGTCACCGGGCGCGCGGAAGTAATGGATGCCGTCGCTCCAGGCGGTCTGGGCGGCACCTATGCGGGTAACCCGATTGCCTGCGTGGCTGCGCTGGAAGTGTTGAAGGTGTTTGAGCAGGAAAATCTGCTGCAAAAAGCCAACGATCTGGGGCAGAAGTTGAAAGACGGATTGCTGGCGATAGCCGAAAAACACCCGGAGATCGGCGACGTACGCGGGCTGGGGGCGATGATCGCCATTGAGCTGTTTGAAGACGGCGATCACAACAAGCCGGACGCCAAACTCACCGCCGAGATCGTGGCTCGCGCCCGCGATAAAGGCCTGATTCTTCTCTCCTGCGGCCCGTATTACAACGTGCTGCGCATCCTTGTACCGCTCACCATTGAAGACGCTCAGATCCGTCAGGGTCTGGAGATCATCAGCCAGTGTTTTGATGAGGCGAAGCAGTAGCGCCGCTCCTATGCCGGAGGCGACGCTGCGCGTCTTGTCCGGCCTACGGGGATCCAGGTCGGATAAGGCGTTTACGCCGCATCCGACAATCTGTACGTGAACAGGAAGAAATCTATGTTGGCCGGGTAAGGCGGAGCCGCTCTCCGGCAAAAAGAATCAATAACAATTATACGCGTGACCCGGCGCGGGAAATGTCGGGGCGCTCTCCCAAGTGACACACTTTCGAGAGGATTCAGGATGGGGCAATCATCGCAACCACATGAGTTAGGCGGCGGGCTGAAGTCACGCCACGTCACCATGTTGTCTATTGCCGGTGTTATCGGCGCAAGTCTGTTTGTCGGTTCCAGCGTCGCCATCGCCGAAGCGGGCCCGGCGGTATTACTGGCCTATCTGTTCGCCGGGCTACTGGTGGTTATGATTATGCGGATGTTGGCGGAAATGGCGGTTGCCACGCCCGATACCGGTTCGTTTTCCACCTATGCCGATAAAGCCATTGGTCGCTGGGCGGGCTATACCATCGGCTGGTTGTACTGGTGGTTTTGGGTACTGGTTATCCCGCTGGAAGCCAACATCGCCGCCATGATCCTGCACTCATGGGTTCCAGGCATTCCCATCTGGTTATTTTCCCTCGTCATTACCCTCGCCTTAACTGGCAGTAACTTATTAAGCGTTAAAAACTACGGCGAATTTGAGTTCTGGCTGGCGCTGTGCAAAGTCATCGCTATCCTGGCCTTTATTTTCCTTGGTGCAGTCGCAATTAGCGGTTTTTACCCGTATGCCGAAGTGAGCGGGATCTCAAGATTGTGGGATAGCGGCGGCTTTATGCCCAACGGTTTCGGTGCGGTATTAAGCGCGATGTTGATCACCATGTTCTCGTTTATGGGCGCAGAAATTGTCACCATTGCCGCCGCGGAATCCGACACGCCGGAAAAACATATTGTCCGCGCCACCAACTCGGTTATCTGGCGTATTTCTATCTTCTATTTATGTTCTATTTTTGTCGTCGTGGCATTAATTCCGTGGAATATGCCCGGACTAAAAGCCGTCGGTTCTTATCGCTCGGTACTGGAATTGCTCAATATTCCCCATGCGAAATTAATCATGGACTGCGTGATATTACTTTCCGTAACCAGTTGCCTGAACTCGGCGCTGTATACCGCGTCAAGGATGCTCTACTCCTTAAGTCGTCGCGGTGATGCTCCCGCGGTAATGGGTAAAATCAACCGCAGTAAAACCCCGTACGTGGCGGTGTTACTCTCCACCGGCGCGGCATTCTTAACGGTGGTGGTGAACTATTACGCGCCTGCGAAGGTATTTAAATTTCTGATCGACAGCTCCGGCGCTATCGCCCTGCTGGTTTATTTAGTCATCGCCGTTTCACAGTTGCGGATGCGCAAAATTCTGCGAGCAGAAGGAAGCGAAATTCGCTTGCGAATGTGGCTTTATCCGTGGCTCACCTGGCTAGTCATCGGCTTTATTACCTTTGTGTTGGTAGTGATGCTATTCCGTCCGGCGCAACAGTTAGAAGTGATCTCCACCGGCTTATTAGCGATAGGGATTATCTGTACCGTGCCAATTATGGCTCGCTGGAAAAAGCTGGTATTGTGGCAAAAAACACCCGTTCATAATACGCGCTGATCATGATCAGGAGTCACACCATGACCATTACGTCTCTGGATGGCTATCGCTGGCTGAAGAACGATATTATTCGCGGTAATTTTCAACCGGATGAAAAATTACGAATGAGTTTGCTGACATCGCGTTATGCACTTGGCGTTGGGCCGTTACGGGAAGCTCTTTCGCAACTGGTGGCGGAACGGCTGGTCACGGTGGTGAATCAAAAAGGGTATCGGGTGGCGTCTATGTCAGAGCAGGAGCTGCTCGATATTTTCGACGCCCGCGCCAATATGGAAGCGATGTTAGTGAGTCTGGCGATTGCCCGCGGTGGCGATGAGTGGGAGGCAGACGTTCTCGCAAAAGCGCATCTGCTGAGTAAGCTTGAGGCCTGTGACGCCAGCGAGAAAATGCTTGATGAGTGGGATCTGCGTCATCAGGCGTTTCATACGGCAATTGTGGCGGGCTGTGGTTCTCACTATTTGCTGCAAATGCGTGAACGGTTGTTTGATCTGGCGGCGCGTTATCGATTTATCTGGCTGCGGCGAACGGTGCTTTCGGTGGAAATGCTGGAGGATAAACACGATCAGCACCAGACCCTGACTGCGGCGGTACTGGCGCGAGATACCGCGCGCGCCAGTGAGTTAATGCGCCAGCATTTACTGACGCCAATTCCCATTATCCAGCAGGCGATGGCTGGCAATTAACTACTCTTCCGGAATACGCAACACTTGCCCCGGATAAATTTTATCCGGGCTTTTTAGCATCGGTTTATTCGCTTCGAAGATTTTATTGTACAGATTAGCGTTACCGTAGACCTGTTTGGAAATGGCACTCAGAGTGTCGCCAGACTTAACGGTATAAAACTGGCTGGCAGTGGCTGGTGTCGCCGTTTTCACCTGATCATCGACACTGGCAATACCGGAAATATTCCCCACCGCAACAAGGATTTTCTCCTTCGCCTCCTGACTCAGGCCGTCACCAGTGACCGTCGCTTTGCCGTCGGCAATTTGAATATTCACTTTATCGGCATCCGGTATACCGGTTTTGTTCAGATGCTCCTGCACCTTCTTCGCCTGATCGTCTTTATCGTGCTGACCTGTAACCGCGTCCCAGAGTTTTTCTCCGGCATCTTTCACAAAATTGAACAGACCCATAGCTACCTCATTCGTTAACGGAAACACTCAGAAAGTGTAGCAGAGGAACGCGGCGCGTTAACGCCGCGGGGATGAGCACAGGTTTAATCGCGGGTTTGCACCCAGAACGCGTGAATCAAACCGGGGATATACCCAAGCAGTGTCAACAGAATATTAATAATGAACGCCCAACCGAACCCTTTACCGAGCAGCACGCCGAGCGGCGGCAGAATGATGGTGATGACGATTCTCCAGAAACCCATATGTACTCCCTATAAGAAAATTACTCATTGTTTAAAAAGAGATTTTATCTCTTAAGCGTAGTAATTTTAGCGGAGCCTGCCAGTTTCAGCTTACGCTTTTACTCTCATTTACGCTGCTGAGGCTGGTATATGTTGCATTTTTAGTTTAGAGTTTACTTAATTTAGAAAATACTTAAATAAATATGACTGAACTCGCGCAATTACAGGCCAGTGCCGAACAGGCAGCGGCCTTATTGAAAGCAATGAGCCACCCTAAACGATTGCTGATTCTGTGCATGCTTAGCGGTTCCCCCGGCACCAGCGCGGGAGAGCTGACGCGCATTACCGGACTGAGTGCCTCTGCGACATCACAGCATCTCGCTCGTATGCGGGACGAAGGGCTTATCGACAGCCAACGGGATGCCCAACGCATTCTATATTCCATTAAAAATGAGGCGGTAAATGCCATTATCGCCACCCTGAAAAATGTCTATTGTCCGTAAGGAGTCACTATGGCTTTGACAACCATTTCGCCGCATGATGCACAAGAATTAATCGCACGCGGCGCAAAGTTAATCGATATTCGTGATGCTGATGAATATCTTCGTGAACATATTCCTGAAGCAGATCTGGCTCCATTATCCGTGCTGGAACAGTCAGGTCTTCCGGCTAAATTACGTCACGAGCAAATTATATTCCACTGCCAGGCAGGTAAACGCACCAGTAATAATGCCGATAAATTAGCAGCGATTGCCGCCCCCGCAGAAATCTTTTTACTCGAAGATGGGATTGATGGCTGGAAAAAAGCAGGATTGCCAGTAGCGGTAAATAAATCTCAACCCTTGCCGTTAATGCGCCAGGTGCAGATCGCTGCGGGTGGTTTAATATTAATCGGCGTTGTACTGGGTTATACCGTAAATAGCGGTTTCTTCTTATTAAGTGGCTTTGTTGGTGCCGGGTTACTGTTTGCAGGAATCAGCGGTTTTTGTGGAATGGCAAGGTTGTTAGATAAGATGCCGTGGAACCAACGAGCTTGAGAAGCGACGCCGGACGCGCCCTAGCAGCGACATCCGGCCTCAGTAATTAGATCAGGAAATCGTCGAGAGATTTACCTTCTGCCAGCGCCTGAGCAATTGGCTTCGGTGTACGGCCCTGACCGGTCCAGGTTTTAGTTTCACCGTTAACATCGGTGAATTTATATTTCGCCGGACGCGGCTGGCGTTTTTTACCAGCGCGTGGTGCAGCAGCAGAGCTATTACCCAATAACTCTTCCGGGTTAATTCCGTCAGCTTTCATCAGCTCCAGCCAGGTGCTAATTTTTTCCTGGCGCTCTGCCAGTTCACGCTGCTGCTGTTCTTCTTCTTCACGTCTTTCTTTAGTGACAACCCTGAATTTTTCGAGCATTTCTTCAAGAACGTCAATGGAGAATTCGCGAGCCATCGCACGGAGGGTGCGAATGTTATTTAAACTTTGTAACATTACGGACATAATAAAGAAAACCTTTTAACGCCAAAACAAAAAAAGTATTTCGTCGCGTAGTGTAAGCGATCACTTATTATATTTCCACAAAATTTAATCTATTTACAGTCCTGCGCGAGATTATTTCAGCTGTTATTTTCTGAAACTCTCAGAATAATTTCAAGATTATATATTAGCCATTTTGATGAGTAATTTAGATTATTGGTGAACAGAGCGGCGCTCTCTGCTCGCTAATTCCGCAAGCCTGACAAAATCAAAGTGAATAAAAATGCAATATAACAGAATAAAAGAAAACATCCATCACTGGTGCTTTCTGCTGTTAATGTACATTGTCTGGCATAAAAAATGCTGAAAATGACCCAGCTACTACATACACCGAATTCTCTACGCTTATAGCGTTACCTCACCCCCAAACTTTCATTAGTGATATTAAAGGTAAGGCCATATCTAATTGATTTAATTAAAAATAAATCATATCGGCATGTAAAAATCCACAATGTACAAAAAACGAGCCGTTACGGAATATTTTATCTACAAAAACTGACTAAATAAAAATTTTTCACTAATTGATTAGTCATAGCCAGCGATATACGCTATGCGAAAATGCAGATGGCAATGAGATCCACTGCTTTCATCTCCATTAACATCCCATTACGCTTTTATTAAGGAGCATTAGCATGTTCTCACCGCAGTCACGCTTGCGTCATGCAGTTGCAGATACGTTCGCGATGGTTGTTTACTGTTCTGTCGTGAACATGTGTATTGAAGTTTTCCTCTCCGGAATGAGCTTCGAACAGTCTTTTTATTCCAGATTGGTAGCGATTCCGGTGAACATCTTAATTGCATGGCCATACGGTATGTACCGTGATCTGTTTATGCGCGCGGCACGCAAAGTTAGCCCGTCGGGCTGGATAAAAAATCTGGCGGATATCCTGGCTTATGTGACGTTCCAGTCACCGGTGTATGTGGCGATCTTGTTAGTGGTGGGCGCAGACTGGCATCAGATTATGGCGGCGGTCAGTTCAAACATCGTTGTTTCGATGTTGATGGGGGCGGTTTATGGCTACTTCCTCGATTATTGCCGCCGACTGTTTAAAGTCAGCCGTTACCAGCAGGTAAAAGCCTGACTCTTCTTTTCGCGACTGGCATCGCCAGTCGCGTCTTTAACTGGCTTCGCCAAATAAACCATTCAAATAACGTTCAAGCGCAACACGCGAACTAAAGCCATGCGGGATACCGTAATGCTCGTGTCGCTCGCCTGCTAAATAGAGCGGAAATTGCTGGTAATGATCGCAAGTTTTAATATCGGAAGCGGGTTCAGCCAGTGTCGAACTGCGTTCTTTTAATGTTGGATGAATTACCAGAGCGGTACGTCCCATTCGCGCTTCGCGATTAACATAGACATAATTTTCCCCACGGCGGTAACCATACGCTTTCTGGGTTACCACATCGACAGTAAAACCGACTTTTTCAAGTACGCGCGCCACCTCGTCTGGTCGTAAATACATATTTGATCCTCGTTATTATCAACCGCGGGCCTACCTTACCTGATTGCGCATTCACAACGCTTTCAGAAAAGTCCATAAAGCCGCGATGAACCTCAGTTAAGAAAATTATGGTCTACACTGAAAATTACATCGAATTCTAATGGGGGATCATATGTTTAACCGACCGAACCGCAACGACGTTGATGATGGCGTGCAGGATATCCAGAATGATGTCAATCAATTAGCTGACAGCCTCGAATCTGTATTGAAGTCCTGGGGCAGCGACGCCAAAGGGGAAGCTGAAGCCGCACGCAGTAAAGCTCAGGCATTGCTGAAAGAAACCAAGGCGCGAATGCATGGTCGTACTCGCGTCCAGCAAGCCGCGCGCGATGCCGTTGGCTGCGCGGATTCTTTTGTTCGTGAAAGACCCTGGTGTAGCGTGGGTACAGCAGCTGCGGTAGGTATTTTTATCGGCGCACTGTTAAGCATGCGCAAATCGTAGTGCAAAAATGATAATAAATACGCGTCTTTGACCCCGAAGCCTGTCTTCGGGGTTTCTTTTTGCCTGGTGAATCACAAAAATCCCCCTACCCCGTCACGCTCATATCCAGGGTAATTTCGACCACTATTTGCTATATATTGTGTGGTTGAATCTTTTTTCAACTACATCTAGTATCTCTGTATCAACAGAGAGACAACCCGACGCGTATCATCGCGCCGTATCTTCATTTTAAACGGAAATACGAATCATGCGCATTACTATTTACACTCGTAACGATTGCGTTCAGTGCCACGCCACCAAACGGGCGATGGAAAACCGGGGCTTTGATTTTGAAATGATTAATGTCGATCGCGTTCCTGAAGCGGCAGAAGCGTTGCGTGCTCAGGGCTTTCGTCAGTTGCCGGTAGTGATTGCTGGCGATCTTAGCTGGTCTGGTTTCCGTCCGGACATGATTAACCGTCTGCATCCAGCGCCACACGCGGCCAGTGCATGAGCCAGCTCGTCTACTTCTCCAGCAGCTCCGAAAACACGCAGCGTTTTATCGAACGTTTAGGTCTGCCCGCGGTGCGCATCCCGCTCAATGAGCGGGAACGGATTCAGGTAGACGAGCCTTACATCCTGATCGTGCCCTCTTACGGCGGCGGCGGTACGGCTGGCGCGGTGCCACGACAGGTAATTCGCTTTTTAAACGACGAGCACAACCGGGCGTTGCTTCGCGGCGTTATTGCTTCTGGTAATCGCAACTTTGGTGAGGCGTATGGCCGCGCCGGAGATGTGATTGCCCGGAAATGCGGCGTGCCGTGGCTGTACCGTTTTGAACTCATGGGTACGCAAAGCGATATCGAAAACGTTCGTAAAGGAGTAACCGAATTTTGGCAACGACAACCGCAGAATGCCTGACGCAGGAAACGATGGATTACCACGCGCTGAATGCGATGCTTAACCTCTACGATAGCGCAGGTCGCATTCAGTTCGATAAAGACCGCCAGGCCGTTGACGCCTTTATTGCGACGCATGTGCGTCCGAACAGTGTGACCTTCAGTAGCCAGCAGCAGCGCCTGAACTGGCTGGTCAACGAAGGTTACTATGATGAAAGCGTTCTTAATCGCTACTCTCGCAACTTTGTCATTACGCTGTTTGCCCACGCACACACCAGCGGTTTTCGTTTCCAGACATTCCTCGGGGCATGGAAGTTTTACACCAGCTATACGTTGAAGACATTCGACGGTAAACGTTATCTGGAAGATTTTGCCGATCGAGTAACGATGGTGGCGCTGACGCTGGCACAAGGCGATGAGACGCTGGCGTTGCAACTGACCGATGAAATGCTGTCAGGACGCTTTCAGCCAGCCACGCCAACATTCCTCAACTGCGGTAAGCAGCAGCGCGGCGAACTGGTTTCCTGTTTTTTGCTGCGTATTGAAGACAATATGGAGTCGATTGGTCGGGCGGTAAATTCCGCACTGCAGCTGTCGAAACGCGGCGGCGGCGTAGCATTTTTGCTGTCGAATCTGCGAGAAGCGGGCGCGCCAATTAAACGTATTGAAAATCAATCTTCTGGCGTAATTCCGGTGATGAAAATGCTGGAAGACGCATTTTCCTATGCCAACCAACTCGGCGCTCGTCAGGGGGCTGGTGCAGTCTATTTACATGCTCATCATCCCGATATTCTGCGTTTTCTCGACACGAAACGGGAAAATGCCGACGAAAAAATCCGCATTAAAACACTGTCGCTTGGCGTGGTGATCCCGGATATCACTTTCCATCTGGCAAAAGAGAATGCGCAGATGGCGCTGTTTTCGCCTTATGACGTAGAGCGAGTTTATGGCAAGCCGTTTGCCGATGTGGCCATCAGCCAACACTATGACGAACTGGTTGCCGATGAACGCATTCGCAAAAAATACCTCAACGCCCGTGATTTCTTCCAGCGACTGGCAGAAATCCAGTTTGAGTCCGGCTATCCCTACATCATGTATGAAGACACGGTAAACCGTGCTAACCCTATCGCCGGGCGCATAAATATGAGTAATCTCTGCTCAGAAATTTTGCAGGTTAACAGCGCCTCAGAGTATGACGAGAATCTCGACTATACCCGCACAGGCCATGATATTTCCTGCAATTTAGGTTCGTTGAATATTGCGCACACCATGGATTCCCCCGATTTTGCCCGCACGGTAGAGACTGCCGTGCGCGGTTTAACGGCAGTATCAGATATGAGTCATATCCGCAGCGTGCCGTCCATCGAAGCCGGAAATGCCGCCTCGCACGCCATCGGACTGGGGCAGATGAATTTACACGGCTATCTGGCGCGAGAAGGCATCGCTTATGGTTCGCCGGAAGCACTGGATTTCACCAATCTCTATTTCTATGCCATCACCTGGCATGCACTGCGTACCTCGATGTTGCTGGCACGCGAACGCGGTGAAACCTTCGCCGGGTTCAAACAGTCACGCTATGCCAGTGGTGAATATTTTAGCCAATATCTGCAAGGGAACTGGCAGCCGAAAACGGCGAAAGTTGGCGAACTGTTTACCCGTAGCGGTATTACGTTACCTACCCGTGAGATGTGGGCGCAGCTGCGCGACGACGTGATGCGCTACGGCATATACAACCAGAATCTTCAGGCGGTGCCGCCAACCGGTTCTATCTCTTATATCAACCATGCTACGTCGAGTATTCATCCGATTGTGGCGAAAGTAGAGATACGCAAAGAGGGCAAAACAGGACGCGTTTACTACCCTGCCCCGTTTATGACTAACGAGAATCTGGCGCTGTATCAGGACGCTTACGAAATTGGCGCAGAAAAGATCATCGACACCTACGCGGAAGCGACTCGCCATGTCGATCAGGGGCTGTCGCTGACGCTTTTTTTCCCCGATACCGCCACCACTCGCGATATCAACAAAGCGCAGATTTACGCCTGGCGCAAGGGTATCAAAACGCCTATTACATCCGCCTGCGTCAGATGGCGCTGGAAGGCACTGAAATTGAAGGCTGCGTCTCCTGTGCACTTTAAGGAATATCTATGAAACTCTCACGTATCAGCGCCATCAACTGGAACAAGATATCTGACGATAAAGATCTGGAGGTGTGGAATCGCCTGACCAGCAATTTCTGGCTACCAGAAAAGGTGCCGCTGTCGAACGATATTCCTGCCTGGCAGACATTAACTGTCGTAGAACAACAACTGACGATGCGCGTTTTTACTGGCCTGACGCTGCTCGACACGCTGCAAAATGTTATCGGCGCGCCTTCTCTGATGCCCGATGCACTCACGCCTCATGAAGAAGCGGTATTATCGAATATCAGCTTTATGGAAGCGGTTCATGCCCGCTCTTACAGTTCGATTTTCTCGACGCTATGCCAGACCAAAGATGTCGATGCCGCCTACGCCTGGAGTGAAGAAAACGCACCGTTGCAGCGAAAAGCTCAGATTATTCAGCAACATTATCGCGGTGATGATCCGCTGAAAAAGAAAATCGCCAGTGTGTTTCTTGAATCTTTTTTGTTCTATTCCGGTTTCTGGCTGCCGATGTATTTTTCCAGCCGCGGAAAGCTGACCAATACCGCGGACCTGATCCGTCTGATTATCCGCGATGAAGCAGTCCACGGTTACTACATAGGCTATAAATATCAGAAAAACATGGAAAAGATATCTCTGGGACAACGTGAAGAGTTGAAGAGTTTCGCCTTCGATTTGTTGCTGGAACTCTACGACAACGAGTTGCAATACACCGATGAGCTGTACGCCGAAACCCCGTGGGCTGACGATGTGAAAGCGTTTCTCTGTTACAACGCCAATAAGGCTTTGATGAATCTGGGCTACGAACCGTTATTTCCCGCAGAAATGGCGGAAGTGAATCCGGCAATCCTCGCCGCGCTTTCGCCGAATGCCGATGAAAATCACGATTTCTTTTCCGGTTCAGGCTCCTCTTATGTGATGGGGAAAGCGGTTGAAACAGAAGATGAAGACTGGAATTTCTGAGGGTGTTATTTTCAAAAATATCACTACCCGCAGCAGGGAAATAATTCCCGCCAAATAGCTTTTTATCACGCAAATAATTTGTGGTGATCTACACTGATACTCTGTTGCATTATTCGCCTGAAACCACAATATTCAGGCGTTTTTTCGCTATCTTTGACAAAAAATATCAACTTTCTCGATTTGCTCTCAGCCCTTATATCACGGGAAATTCCGGCGATTTGCTCGCATCAATATTCATGCCACATTTGCCATCAGGGGTTGCCTCAGATTCTCAGTATGTTAGGGTAGAAAAAAGTGACTATTTCCATTGGGTAATATATCGACATAGACAAATAAAGGAATCTTTCTATTGCATGGCAATTAAATTAGAAATTAAAAATCTTTATAAAATATTTGGCGAGCATCCACAGCGAGCGTTCAAATATATCGAACAAGGACTTTCAAAAGAACAAATTCTGGAAAAAACTGGGCTATCGCTTGGCGTAAAAGACGCCAGTCTGGCCATTGAAGAAGGCGAGATATTTGTCATCATGGGATTATCCGGCTCGGGTAAATCCACAATGGTACGCCTTCTCAATCGCCTGATTGAACCCACCCGCGGGCAAGTGCTGATTGATGGTGTGGATATTGCCAAAATATCCGACGCCGAACTCCGTGAGGTGCGCAGAAAAAAGATTGCGATGGTCTTCCAGTCCTTTGCCTTAATGCCGCATATGACCGTGCTGGACAATACTGCGTTCGGTATGGAATTGGCCGGAATTAATGCCGAAGAACGCCGGGAAAAAGCCCTTGATGCACTGCGTCAGGTCGGGCTGGAAAATTATGCCCACAGCTACCCGGATGAACTCTCTGGCGGGATGCGTCAACGTGTGGGATTAGCCCGCGCGTTAGCGATTAATCCGGATATATTATTAATGGACGAAGCCTTCTCGGCGCTCGATCCATTAATTCGCACCGAGATGCAGGATGAGCTGGTAAAATTACAGGCGAAACATCAGCGCACCATTGTCTTTATTTCCCACGATCTTGATGAAGCCATGCGTATTGGCGACCGAATTGCCATTATGCAAAATGGTGAAGTGGTACAGGTCGGCACACCGGATGAAATTCTCAATAATCCGGCGAATGATTATGTCCGTACCTTCTTCCGTGGCGTTGATATTAGTCAGGTATTCAGTGCGAAAGATATTGCCCGCCGGACACCGAATGGCTTAATTCGTAAAACCCCTGGCTTCGGCCCACGTTCGGCACTGAAATTATTGCAGGATGAAGATCGCGAATATGGCTACGTTATCGAACGCGGTAATAAGTTTGTCGGCGCAGTCTCCATCGATTCGCTTAAAACCGCGTTAACGCAGCAGCAAGGTCTTGATGCGGCGCTGATTGATGCGCCGTTAGCAGTCGATGCACAAACGCCTCTTAGCGAGTTGCTCTCTCATGTCGGACAGGCACCCTGTGCGGTGCCCGTGGTCGACGAGGACCAACAGTATGTCGGCATCATTTCGAAAGGAATGCTGCTGCGCGCTTTAGATCGTGAGGGGGTAAATAATGGCTGATCAAAATAATCCGTGGGATACCACGCCAGCGGCGGACAGTGCCGCGCAATCCGCAGACGCCTGGGGTACACCGACGACTGCACCGACTGACGGCGGTGGTGCTGACTGGCTGACCAGTACGCCTGCGCCAAACGTCGAGCATTTTAATATTCTCGATCCGTTCCATAAAACGCTGATCCCGCTCGACAGTTGGGTCACTGAAGGGATCGACTGGGTCGTTACCCATTTCCGTCCCGTCTTCCAGGGCGTGCGCGTTCCGGTTGATTATATCCTCAACGGTTTCCAGCAATTGCTGCTGGGTATGCCCGCACCGGTGGCGATTATCGTTTTCGCTCTCATCGCCTGGCAGATTTCCGGGGTCGGAATGGGTGTGGCGACGCTGGTTTCGCTGATTGCCATCGGCGCAATCGGTGCCTGGTCGCAGGCAATGGTGACTCTGGCGCTGGTGTTAACCGCCCTGCTGTTCTGTATCGTCATCGGTTTGCCGTTGGGGATATGGCTGGCGAGAAGTCCGCGAGCGGCGAAAATTATTCGTCCACTGCTTGATGCCATGCAGACCACGCCAGCGTTTGTTTATCTGGTGCCAATCGTCATGCTATTTGGTATCGGTAACGTGCCGGGCGTGGTGGTGACGATCATCTTTGCTCTGCCGCCGATTATCCGTCTGACCATTCTGGGGATTAACCAGGTTCCGGCGGATCTGATTGAAGCCTCGCGCTCATTCGGTGCCAGCCCGCGCCAGATGCTGTTCAAAGTTCAGTTACCGCTGGCGATGCCGACCATTATGGCGGGCGTTAACCAGACGCTGATGCTGGCCCTTTCTATGGTGGTCATCGCCTCGATGATTGCCGTCGGCGGGTTGGGTCAGATGGTACTTCGCGGTATCGGTCGTCTGGATATGGGGCTTGCCACCGTTGGCGGCGTCGGGATTGTGATCCTCGCCATTATCCTCGATCGTCTGACGCAGGCCGTTGGGCGCGACTCACGCAGTCGCGGCAACCGTCGCTGGTACACCACTGGCCCTGTTGGTCTGCTGACCCGCCCATTCATTAAGTAACTCTGCACTTGCCCGGTGACGCCGGGCATTATCACCCTGCCAAAAAAAGGAATAACAATGCGACATAGCGTACTTTTTGCGACAGCGTTTGCCACGCTTATCTCTACACAAACTTTTGCTGCCGATCTGCCGGGCAAAGGCATTACTGTTAATCCAGTTCAGAGCACCATCACTGAAGAAACCTTCCAGACGCTGCTGGTCAGTCGTGCGCTGGAGAAATTAGGTTATACCGTCAACAAACCCAGCGAAGTAGATTACAACGTTGGCTACACCTCGCTTGCTTCCGGCGATGCAACCTTCACCGCCGTGAACTGGACGCCACTGCATGACAACATGTACGAAGCTGCCGGTGGCGATAAGAAATTTTATCGTGAAGGGGTATTTGTTAACGGCGCGGCACAGGGTTACCTGATCGATAAGAAAACCGCCGACCAGTACAAAATCACCAACATCGCACAACTGAAAGATCCGAAGATCGCCAAACTGTTCGATACCAACGGCGACGGAAAAGCGGATTTAACCGGTTGTAACCCTGGCTGGGGCTGCGAAGGTGCGATCAACCACCAGCTTGCCGCGTATGAACTGACCAACACCGTGACGCATAATCAGGGGAACTACGCAGCGATGATGGCCGACACCATCAGTCGCTACAAAGAGGGCAAACCGGTGTTTTATTACACCTGGACGCCGTACTGGGTGAGTAACGAACTGAAGCCGGGCAAAGATGTCGTCTGGTTGCAGGTGCCGTTCTCCGCACTGCCGGGCGATAAAAACGCCGATACCAAACTGCCGAATGGTGCGAATTATGGCTTCCCGGTCAGCACCATGCATATCGTTGCCAACAAAGCCTGGGCCGAGAAAAACCCGGCAGCAGCGAAACTGTTTGCCATTATGCAGTTGCCAGTGGCAGATATTAACGCCCAGAACGCCATTATGCATGACGGCAAAGCCTCAGAAGGCGATATTCAGGGACACGTTGATGGTTGGATCAAAGCCCACCAGCAGCAGTTCGATGGCTGGGTGAATGAGGCGCTGGCAGCGCAGAAGTAATTTTTATTCGGGCGGATAAGGCGTTTTTGCCGCATCCGCCGTTCTGTGCACAATGCCTGATGCGACGCTGGCGCGTCTTATCATGCCTACAAACCACATCGCACATTTCAACAATCTATCTTTCATCCCATATTCATCAACATCCGCTATTATTGATTTCCAGCTTAATCATCACCTGATGAACAAAAATAATGACTAAACCTAATCATGAGCTTAGCCCGGCGCTGATCGTGCTGATGTCTATCGCCACCGGTCTGGCGGTAGCCAGTAACTATTACGCCCAGCCATTGCTCGACACCATCGCGCGTAACTTTTCCCTTTCCGCCAGTTCGGCAGGCTTTATTGTTACCGCCGCGCAGTTGGGCTATGCCGCAGGTCTACTGTTTCTTGTTCCCCTCGGTGATATGTTTGAACGCCGCCGCCTGATTGTCTCGATGACCTTACTGGCGGCATGCGGCATGTTGATTACCGCCAGCAGTCAGTCGCTGGCGATGATGATCCTCGGTACGGCATTAACCGGTTTATTCTCAGTCGTGGCACAAATTCTGGTTCCGCTGGCAGCGACGCTGGCTTCACCGGATAAACGCGGCAAAGTGGTTGGCACTATTATGAGCGGTCTGCTGTTGGGGATCTTGCTGGCACGGACAGTTGCCGGATTGCTGGCGAATCTCGGCGGCTGGCGCACCGTCTTTTGGGTTGCTTCGGTGTTAATGGCACTGATGGCGCTGGCATTATGGCGTGGTCTGCCACAAATGAAATCAGAAACCCACCTCAACTACCCACAGTTGTTGGGTTCCGTTTTCAGTATGTTTATCAGCGATAAAATTCTGCGTACCCGCGCGTTGCTGGGCTGCCTGACCTTTGCCAATTTCAGCATTCTCTGGACCTCAATGGCCTTTTTGCTTGCCGCTCCACCTTTTAACTACAGCGATGGTGTCATTGGTCTGTTTGGACTTGCGGGAGCTGCCGGAGCGTTGGGCGCTCGTCCGGCGGGCGGTTTTGCCGATAAGGGCAAATCGCACCACACCACAACTTTCGGTCTGCTGCTGCTATTACTTTCATGGCTGGCGATCTGGTTTGGTCACACTTCCGTACTGGCGTTGATTATCGGAATCCTGGTGCTGGATCTCACCGTGCAGGGCGTGCATATCACTAACCAGACGGTAATTTATCGGATACATCCTGATGCGCGCAATCGCCTGACCGCAGGTTACATGACTAGCTACTTTATTGGCGGTGCCGCCGGTTCGCTAATTTCAGCCTCAGCCTGGCAACATGGCGGTTGGGCTGGCGTTTGTCTGGCTGGCGCGACGATTGCCCTGGTTAACTTACTGGTCTGGTGGCGAGGTTTTCATCGTCAGGAAGCCGCAAATTAAGCAATCAGCAACCGTTTTCGTGGCTTTACACTTATAAGGGTGTTAAGAAGCCCATCAGTCTGATAAGGTTAAGATATTCATTCAGTCTATTTATAATATTAACAATCGTTAAGCGTACACTCTATGGAAAGCCCTACTCCACAGCCTGCTCCTGGTTCGGCGACCTTCATGGAAGGATGCAAAGACAGTTTACCGATTGTTATTAGTTATATTCCGGTGGCCTTTGCGTTCGGTCTGAATGCGACCCGTCTGGGATTCTCTCCTCTCGAAAGCGTTTTTTTCTCCTGCATCATTTATGCAGGCGCGAGCCAGTTCGTCATTACCGCGATGCTGGCAGCCGGGAGTAGTTTGTGGATTGCTGCACTGACCGTCATGGCAATGGATGTTCGCCATGTGTTGTATGGCCCGTCACTGCGTAGCCGTATTATTCAGCGTCTGCAAAAATCGAAAACCGCCCTGTGGGCGTTTGGCCTGACGGATGAGGTTTTTGCCGCCGCAACCGCAAAACTGGTACGCAATAATCGCCGCTGGAGCGAGAACTGGATGATCGGCATTGCCTTCAGTTCATGGTCATCGTGGGTATTTGGTACGGTAATAGGGGCATTCTCCGGCAGCGGCTTGCTGCAAGGTTATCCCGCCGTTGAAGCTGCATTAGGTTTTATGCTTCCGGCACTCTTTATGAGTTTCCTGCTCGCCTCTTTCCAGCGCAAACAATCTCTTTGCGTTACCGCAGCGTTAGTTGGTGCCCTTGCAGGCGTAACGCTATTTTCTATTCCCGTCGCCATTCTGGCAGGCATTGTCTGTGGCTGCCTCACTGCGTTAATCCAGGCATTCTGGCAAGGAGCGCCCGATGAGCTATGAGGTTCTGCTGCTTGGGTTACTAGTTGGCGTGGCGAATTATTGCTTCCGCTATTTGCCGCTGCGCCTGCGTGTGGGTAATGCCCGCCCAACCAAACGTGGCGCGGTAGGTATTTTGCTCGACACCATTGGCATCGCCTCGATATGCGCTCTGCTGGTTGTCTCTACCGCACCAGAAGTGATGCACGATACACGCCGTTTCGTGCCCACGCTGGTCGGCTTCGCGGTACTGGGTGCCAGTTTCTATAAAACACGCAGCATTATCATCCCAACACTGCTTAGTGCGCTGGCCTATGGGCTCGCCTGGAAAGTGATGGCGATTATATAACCCACAAGAATCATTTTTCTAAAACAATACATTTACTTTATTTGTCACTGTCGTTACTATATCGGCTGAAATTAATGAGGTCATACCCAAATGGATAGTTCGTTTACGCCCATTGAACAAATGCTAAAATTTCGCGCCAGCCGCCACGAAGATTTTCCTTATCAGGAGATCCTTCTGACTCGTCTTTGCATGCACATGCAAAGCAAGCTGCTGGAGAACCGCAATAAAATGCTGAAGGCTCAGGGGATTAACGAGACGTTGTTTATGGCGTTGATTACGCTGGAGTCTCAGGAAAACCACAGTATTCAGCCTTCTGAATTAAGTTGTGCTCTTGGATCATCCCGTACCAACGCGACGCGTATTGCCGATGAACTGGAAAAACGCGGTTGGATCGAACGTCGTGAAAGCGATAACGATCGCCGCTGCCTGCATCTGCAATTAACGGAAAAAGGTCACGAGTTTTTGCGCGAGGTTTTACCACCGCAGCATAACTGCCTGCGTCAACTCTGGTCCGCGCTCAGCACAACAGAAAAAGATCAGCTCGAGCAAATCACCCGCAAATTGCTCTCCCGTCTCGACCAGATGGAACAAGACGGTGTGGTTCTCGAAGCGATGAGCTAACGCGTCATCTCGCTCAAAAATCCAGATTTATAAAAGAAAAAATGACTGGCCAGCATCGCAACATGCTGGCCTTTTTGGCAAGCAGGTCGGCTCAGCCGATGAGTTAAGAAGATCGTGGAGAACAATATGAGCGCAAATGCGGAGACTCAAACCCCGCAGCAACCGGTAAAGAAGAGCGGCAAACGTAAGCGTCTGCTCCTCCTTCTCACCTTGCTCTTTATAATTATTGCCGTAGCGATAGGGATTTATTGGTTTTTGGTACTGCGTCACTTCGAAGAAACCGATGACGCATACGTGGCAGGGAATCAAATTCAAATTATGTCTCAGGTGTCTGGCAGCGTGACGAAAGTCTGGGCCGATAACACCGATTTTGTAAAAGAAGGCGACGTGCTGGTCACTCTCGACCCGACAGATGCTCGCCAGGCGTTTGAAAAAGCCAAAACTGCACTGGCTTCCAGCGTTCGCCAAACCCACCAGCTGATGATTAACAGCAAGCAGTTGCAGGCGAATATTGAGGTGCAGAAAATCGCCCTCGCGAAAGCACAAAGCGACTACAACCGCCGTGTGCCGCTGGGCAATGCCAACCTGATTGGTCGCGAAGAGCTGCAACACGCCCGCGACGCCGTCACCAGTGCCCAGGCGCAACTGGACGTCGCGATTCAACAATACAATGCCAATCAGGCGATGATTCTGGGGACTAAACTGGAAGATCAGCCAGCCGTGCAACAGGCTGCCACCGAAGTACGTAACGCCTGGCTGGCGCTGGAGCGTACTCGTATTATCAGTCCGATGACCGGTTATGTCTCCCGCCGCGCGGTACAGCCTGGGGCGCAAATTAGCCCAACGACGCCGCTGATGGCGGTCGTTCCAGCCACCAATATGTGGGTGGATGCCAACTTTAAAGAGACGCAGATTGCCAATATGCGTATCGGTCAGCCGGTCACTATCACCACGGATATTTACGGCGATGATGTGAAATACACCGGTAAAGTGGTTGGTCTGGATATGGGCACAGGTAGCGCGTTCTCACTGCTTCCAGCGCAAAATGCGACCGGTAACTGGATCAAAGTCGTTCAGCGTCTGCCTGTGCGTATCGAACTGGACCAGAAACAGCTGGAGCAATATCCGCTGCGTATCGGTTTGTCCACGCTGGTGAGCGTCAATACCACTAACCGTGACGGTCAGGTACTGGCAAATAAAGTACGTTCCACTCCGGTAGCGGTAAGCACCGCGCGTGAAATCAGCCTGGCACCTGTCAATAAACTGATCGACGATATCGTAAAAGCTAACGCTGGCTAATCCAGAGGTGCGTGTGATGCAACAGCAAAAACCGCTGGAAGGCGCGCAACTGGTCATTATGACGATTGCGCTGTCACTGGCGACATTCATGCAGGTGCTGGACTCCACCATTGCTAACGTGGCGATCCCCACTATCGCCGGGAATCTGGGCTCATCGCTCAGCCAGGGAACGTGGGTAATCACTTCTTTCGGGGTGGCGAATGCCATCTCGATCCCGCTTACCGGCTGGCTGGCAAAGCGCGTCGGGGAAGTGAAACTGTTCCTTTGGTCCACCATCGCCTTTGCTATTGCGTCGTGGGCGTGTGGTGTCTCCAGCAGCCTGAATATGCTGATCTTCTTCCGCATGATTCAGGGGATTGTCGCCGGGCCGTTGATCCCGCTTTCGCAAAGTCTATTGCTGAATAACTACCCGCCAGCCAAACGCTCGATCGCGCTGGCGTTGTGGTCGATGACGGTGATTGTCGCGCCAATTTGCGGCCCGATCCTCGGCGGTTATATCAGCGATAATTACCACTGGGGCTGGATATTCTTCATCAACGTGCCGATTGGCGTGGCGGTGGTGTTGATGACACTGCAAACTCTGCGCGGACGTGAAACCCGCACCGAACGGCGGCGGATTGATGCCGTGGGGCTGGCACTGCTGGTTATTGGTATCGGCAGCCTGCAGATTATGCTCGACCGCGGTAAAGAGCTGGACTGGTTTTCATCACAGGAAATTATCATCCTTACCGTGGTGGCGGTGGTGGCTATCTGCTTCCTGATTGTCTGGGAGCTGACCGACGATAACCCGATAGTCGATCTGTCGTTGTTTAAGTCGCGCAACTTCACCATCGGCTGCTTGTGTATCAGCCTCGCGTATATGCTCTACTTCGGCGCTATTGTTCTGCTGCCGCAGTTGTTGCAGGAGGTCTACGGTTACACGGCGACCTGGGCAGGTTTGGCCTCTGCGCCGGTAGGGATTATTCCGGTGATCCTGTCGCCGATTATCGGCCGCTTCGCGCATAAACTGGATATGCGGCGGCTGGTAACCTTCAGCTTTATTATGTATGCCGTCTGCTTCTACTGGCGTGCCTATACCTTTGAACCAGGTATGGATTTTGGCGCGTCGGCCTGGCCGCAGTTTATCCAGGGGTTTGCGGTGGCCTGCTTCTTTATGCCGCTGACCACCATTACGCTGTCTGGTTTGCCACCGGAACGACTGGCGGCGGCATCGAGCCTCTCTAACTTTACGCGAACGCTGGCGGGGTCTATCGGCACGTCGATAACCACGACCATGTGGACCAACCGCGAGTCGATGCACCATGCGCAGTTGACTGAGTCGGTAAACCCGTTCAACCCGAATGCCCAGGCGATGTACAGTCAACTGGAAGGGCTTGGGATGACGCAACAGCAGGCATCAGGCTGGATTGCCCAGCAGATCACCAATCAGGGGCTGATTATTTCCGCCAATGAGATCTTCTGGATGTCAGCCGGGATATTCCTCGTCCTGCTGGGGCTGGTGTGGTTTGCTAAACCGCCATTTGGCGCAGGTGGCGGCGGAGGCGGTGCGCACTAAGTACAACTAAGCCAGTTCATTTGAACTGGCTTTTTTCAATTAATTGTGAAGATAGTTTACTGACTAGATGTGCAGTTCCTGCAACTTCTCTTTCGGCAGTGCCAGTTCTTCGTTGCTGTTGATGCGTACGTCACGTTCCAGAATGCTACGCGCAATATCCTGCGCTTCCTGCAACGAGTGCATCTGGTAAGTGCCACACTGGTAGACGTTCAGTTCCGGGATCTGATTCTGATCCTGCACTTTCAGCACGTCTTCCATTGCCGCTTTCCAGGCATCAGCAACACGCTGCTCATCTGGCGTACCAATCAGACTCATATAAAAACCGGTGCGGCAGCCCATTGGCGAGATATCGATAATCTCTACACCATTACCGTTAAGATGGTTACGCATAAAACCAGCAAACAGGTGCTCCAGGGTATGGATCCCTCTTTCTGGCATCACTTCTTTGTTCGGCACGCAGAAGCGCAGATCGAACACGGTGATTGCGTCGCCATGCGGGGTGTTCATTGTTTTCGCCACCCGAACTGCAGGCGCTTCCATCCGGGTATGATCGACTGTGAAGCTATCTAACAACGGCATTTAGCCACCTCCGGTAATTTTTTTAAAAATTTTCTGAACTCTTTCTTCCCAGGCGAGTCTGAGTATATGAAAGACGCGCATTTGTTATCATCATCCCTGAATTCAGAGATGAAATTTTGGCCACTCACGAGTGGCCTTTTTCTTTTCTGTCAGGCGTGTTTTTCCAGCCACACCGCAAACGGTTCGGTATCAGCGGCTTCCATTTCCTGCTGACGGCGTTCAGACGCCTCGCGCTCGGCTACAAAATCCTCTTCGCGCAGAATTTCCAGCGGCTCTTCACGCAGCAGATTACGGTAGGCTTCTGCAAATGCTTTGCCTGTTCCGCCAATACCAGTATCAATCATAGACCTTAAGATACGGGCAGAGAAAGTCAGATCGGGATTATCGAAGCAGGCAACCAGTTCATCACACACTTTCTGATACGCTTCGCCGCCGTTAATACTATCCAGCGTTTGCGCGACGCGTTTCAGATCGCGGAACAGATCTTTACCCACCTGCGGTAACGGGAACTGTGCGGTTTCGCAGCCGATACCCAGCGTCAGACCCGGTTTGCGACCTTCGAGGATCACCCGGTTCCAGTTAACGCGTGTACAGGCAAGTTCGCTACTGCTCATTTCCGGTGCATCAGCCAGCGCACACCAGACCATAAACAGGTCGAGGAATCGCACCTGCTGTTCATCTACACCAATCGGCGAGAACGGGTTGATGTCCAGCGAACGCACTTCAATATATTCAATGCCGCCACGTAACAGCGCATCAGAAGGCGACTCGCCGCTGCGGGTAACGCGTTTTGGACGAATCGGCGCGTACAGTTCGTTTTCAATCTGCAACACGTTGCTGTTGATTTGCAGCCTCTTACCGTCTTTCTCAATACCAATCTTCGCGTACTCTTCCGATGGCGTTTTGATTGCCTGTTTAAGGCCCGCTACGTACTCGTAAAGATCGTTGAAGGTAATACCAAGATTGCTTTGCGATTTATTGGTATAGCCGAGATCGCTCAAACGAAGAGAGGTCGCATACGGCAGGTAATACATACCGCACTCGGTTTTCTCAAACGGCAGCGACGTTGGTTTTCCTTGCAGGAAAGAAGAACAAATCGCCGGAGATGCACCAAACAGATAAGGAATGACCCAACCGAAACGATAGTAATTGCGGATAACGCGGAAATAGCCCGCAGAAATTTTCTCTTTGGCATCAGCGCCCGAGATATCACCGCACTTCGCTTGCCAGAATGCCATTGGCAAAGAGAAATTGTAGTGCACGCCGGAAATGGTTTGCATCAGCGCGCCGTAGCGATTTTTCAGCCCTTCACGATACAGCGTTTTAAAGCGTCCGGTGTTAGAAGTGCCGTACTGTGCCAGTTCGATGTCCTGACCTTCTGCGATGTAGCATGGCATACTTAACGGCCACATCCGCTCATCGCCCATATTGCGCGCCGTATAACGATGCAGATCGCGCATAAAGGTCAGCATATGTTCAATATCACCATCCACTGGTGTAATGAATTCCAGCAATGCTTCCGCAAAATCGGTAGTAATCCATTTGTGCGTCAGTGCGGAACCTAATGCTTCAGGATGACCTGTTGTTGCCAGTGTGCCATCAGCATTAACACGCAAAGTTTCGCGCTCCAGCCCACGCTGTATCCCCTTTAACGCCTGAGGATGTTTTTCCAGCCAGGCCAGCGCCTGTGATACGTCCGGGATCAAATTGACCTCCCGCCTGTCAAAATCGTTTTAATTAGCATAACTGTAATGGTGACCATATGTGCAGGCCTACAATTAGTGCCACCACATCATGCCCTGAACGGTCGCTGCTGCAACTGCAACATAGCGTAACGCTTTACCAAGGCACAAAAAAAAGATTACCGGTCCCCACGAGATGCGCATCCATCCCGCTAACAGACACAGTAAATCGCCAACCACGGGCATCCAGCTTAATAATAGCGTGACTGCACCATAGCGTTTCAGCCAGCCGGTAGCTTTCTCTTGCCAGCGCGATGTTTTACGCAATGGAAAGAAACGCCCAAGGATAACGTTAGTTAACCCTCCAAGGCTATTACCCATTGTTGCTGTTAAAACTAAAACCCAGGGATGACTGATCCCGGAAAGCAACATTGCCACCAGCACGACTTCGGAGTTGCCGGGTAATAGTGTAGCGCTGAGAAAACTACTGGCAAACAACGAGAAAAGCGATAACGCTTCACTCACAGCAAGCGAACATCCACGGCGTCCATGCCTGCTGCACGGGCCGCCTGAATACCGAAATCGGCATCTTCAAAGACCACACACTGCGTCGGTTGCACGCCCATACGCTGCGCGCACAACAAAAATGTGTCTGGCGCGGGTTTATGGTGTTTGACGTGATCGGCAGCGACGACGGCGTCAAAATAATGGCGTAATCCCAGGTGCGCCAGCAATGCCTCAGCGATGGCGCTTTCACTCCCCGTTCCTACAGCCATTGGGCGACGACCATGCCAACTTTTCACCACATCAACAAGAGGAAGCGGTTCGACGCTATCCAGCAGCATACTTCTTACTGCTTCTGTTTTTTCACGCGCTAACGCATGCGGGTCGAGATCGGCCTGATTCAGCTCAATAATTGCCTGAGCAATACGCCAGGTGGGCGATCCATTAAGCGCAATCATCGCCTGAATATCGTACTGAAGACCGTAGTGCCCTAATACTTCGCGCCACGCTTTACGGTGCGTAGGCTCCGTATCCAGGATTGTGCCATCCATATCAAAAATTAAACCTGCATAACGCTCGTACATGGTCTTCTCGCAAGTCGAAAAATATGACGCTACTTTAGCGTAATTGCTTGATTTTGTCGCTGATGGCGAAGGAGAAGAAAATTCAGGAAATGGATAAAGGAGTTATTTAGAAATGAGATATTTTTGAAGGAAATTTTTTGGAGAAGATGGTGCATCCGGGAGGATGACTCACTGACGTTCGCCCTTCGGGCCGTTGCTGGCGCAACGTTATCCTTCCTGGTGCCTGCGGTTAATACCGCTATCTCTTCGATACCTTCATTGCTGAAGGTTACGGAGAATATGGTGCATCCGGGAGGATTCGAACCTCCGACCGCTCGGTTCGTAGCCGAGTACTCTATCCAGCTGAGCTACGGATGCATCGGGAAAACTTATTCTACTGCTGATATTGATACCGCTACTAAAGCCATATCAATTAAGAGATGGTGCATCCGGGAGGATTACTCGCCTTGCGGCTCGCCCTTCGGGCCGTTGCTAAAGCAACGTTATCATCCCTGGTGCCTGCGGTTAATTCCGCTACCTCTTCGATACCTTCATTGCTGAAGATTTCGGAGAATATGGTGCATCCGGGAGGATTCGAACCTCCGACCGCTCGGTTCGTAGCCGAGTACTCTATCCAGCTGAGCTACGGATGCATCGGGAAATTTATTTTACTGCTGATATTGATACCGCTACTAAAGCCATATCAAGTAAGAGATGGTGCATCCGGGAGGATTCGAACCTCCGACCGCTCGGTTCGTAGCCGAGTACTCTATCCAGCTGAGCTACGGATGCATCGGGAAACTTACTTTACTGCAGATTTTTTGATACCGCTACTAAAGCCGTATCAAGTAAGAGATGGTGCATCCGGGAGGATTACTCGCCTTGCGGCTCGCCCTTCGGGCCGTTGCTAAAGCAACGTTATCCTCCCTGGTGCCTGCGGTTATTACCGCCACCTCTTCCATACCTTCATCGCTGAAAGTACGTAGAATATGGTGCATCCGGGAGGATTCGAACCTCCGACCGCTCGGTTCGTAGCCGAGTACTCTATCCAGCTGAGCTACGGATGCAAATGGCGGTGAGGCGGGGATTCGAACCCCGGATGCAGCTTTTGACCGCATACTCCCTTAGCAGGGGAGCGCCTTCAGCCTCTCGGCCACCTCACCACACGCCTCTTACGAGTGCTTCGAAGAACTTGTTTATCGCTCATCGTCGCTGCGTGGCGCACATATTACTTTCTGAGACTTATAAGTCAAACAATTTTTCCTACACTTTTATCGTTTGCACACTTCACGTTCAATTAGTCTGTAAAAACGTCAAAAAGAGTGTTTTATCAACAGAAGAATGGAGGTCTGACAGATAGTAGTAATGCAAAAAAATGGAGACTTAAGTTGAATGAATGGGAGTAAAGCGAAAAGACTATAGAGTGAAGGAGAAATTTTGAGGGTGCGTCTCACCGATAAAGATGAGACGCGGAAAGATTAGTAACTGGACTGCTGGGATTTTTCAGCCTGGATACGCTGGTAGATCTCTTCACGGTGAACAGAAACTTCCTTCGGGGCATTTACGCCAATACGTACCTGGTTGCCCTTTACCCCTAAAACTGTCACGGTGACCTCATCCCCAATCATGAGGGTCTCACCAACTCGACGAGTCAGAATCAGCATTCTTTGCTCCTTGAAAGATTAAAAGAGTCGGGTCTCTCTGTATCCCGGCATTATCCATCATATAACGCCAAAAAGTAAGCAATGACAAACACATTACATCTAAGCAGTCATGGCATTACATTCTGTTAAACCTAAGTTTAGCCGATATACACAACTTCAACCTGACTTTATCGTTGTCGATAGCGTTAATGCGAATGCCGTGAAGCGAGTCCACGGCATTGCCTGACGCTTATATTATTGCAATTTCGCGCTGACCCAGCCTTTCACACTGGCTAACGCTGCAGGTAAGGCCGCAGCATCCGTACCACCGGCTTGCGCCATGTCAGGACGTCCACCACCCTTGCCGCCCACCTGCTGAGCGACCATACCAATCAGTTCCCCTGCTTTCACACGATCTGTGACGTCCTTAGATACGCCTGCAATCAGAGAAACCTTACCTTCGACTACCGTTGCCAGCACGATAATTGTCGACCCCAGCTGATTTTTTAAATCGTCAACCATGGTACGCAACATTTTCGGCTCAACACCGCTAAGCTCGCTAACCAACAGCTTAACACCATTAACATCAATTGCCTTACTGGAAAGATTTGCGCTCTCCTGTGCGGCAGCTTGTTCTTTAAGCTGTTGTAACTCTTTTTCCAGCTGACGCGTACGTTCCAGTACTGAGCGCACTTTATCAGCCAGATTATTGCTATCGCCTTTCAGCAGATGCGCGACTTCGCTTAAGCGATCGCTGTCTGCATGAACGGTGGCGATAGCACCTTCTCCGGTTACCGCTTCGATACGACGAACGCCTGCAGCAGTACCCGATTCAGAGATGATGCGGAACAGACCAATATCACCAGTGCGGCTGGCGTGAGTACCGCCACACAACTCGGTAGAGAAATCGCCCATGCTCAGCACGCGTACGCGCTCATCATACTTCTCGCCGAACAGCGCCATCGCACCTTTCGCTTTCGCCGCTTCGAGATCCATGATGTTGGTTTCGATCGGCAAATTGCGACGAATCTGTGTGTTCACCAGGTCTTCGACCGCACGAATCTCTTCTGGTTTCATCGCTTCGTTGTGTGAGAAGTCGAAGCGCAGCACCTTGTCGTTAACCAGTGAACCTTTCTGCGATACATGAGTACCCAGAACCTGGCGCAGCGCAGCGTGCATCAGGTGCGTTGCGGAGTGATTCAGACGAATACGGGCGCGACGAGCCTCATCAACATCAGCCTGCACCGCGTCGCCCACTTTCAGAGAACCCGCAGCAAGTTTACCGATGTGACCAATCGCCTGGCCGTATTTCTGCGTATCTTCCACCGCAAAGGAGAAGTTAGCGCCTTTCAGTTCGCCTTTATCGCCAACCTGACCGCCGGATTCCGCATAGAATGGCGTTTGATCCAGCACGACCACAGCTTCCTGGCCTGCATTGATGGCATCAACCGCTTTACCATCAACAAACAGCGCAGTCACTTTGCCGTTCAGTTCCAGATGGTCATAGCCTTTAAATTCAGATGCACTGTCAACACGGATCATTGCGTTGTAATCGGCACCAAAGCCGCTGGCTTCGCGCGCGCGACGACGCTGCTCTTCCATTGCAGCTTCAAAACCAGCTTCGTCAACTTTGATGTTGCGCTCACGACAAACATCAGCCGTCAGGTCAACCGGGAAGCCATAGGTGTCGTACAGACGGAAAGCAGTTTCACCATCCAGCGTATCACCAGAAAGTTTTGCCAGCTCTTCATCCAGCAACGCCAGACCGCGCTCCAGAGTACGAGCAAACTGCTCTTCTTCAGTCTTCAGCACCTGCTCAACCTGCGCCTGCTGGCGTTTCAGGTCTTCACCCGCAGAGCCCATAACGTCGATCAGCGGACCAACCAGTTTGTAGAAGAAGGTTTCTTTCGCGCCGAGCATATTACCGTGACGCACTGCGCGACGAATGATACGACGCAGTACATAACCACGGTTTTCATTGGACGGCATTACGCCATCCGCGATCAGGAACGCACAAGAACGAATGTGGTCAGCGATTACGCGCAGCGATTTATTGCTCAGATCGGTTGCGCCAGTGACTTTCGCTACCGCCTGGATCAGCGTGCGGAACAGGTCGATGTCATAGTTAGAGTTAACGTGTTGCAGCACCGCAGCAATACGCTCCAGACCCATACCGGTATCTACAGACGGCTTCGGCAGCGGTTCCATCGTGCCATCGGCCTGGCGGTTGAACTGCATGAAGACGATGTTCCAGATCTCAATGTAGCGGTCGCCGTCTTCTTCCGGGCTTCCCGGAGGGCCCCCCCAAATGTGGTCGCCGTGATCGTAGAAGATTTCGGTGCACGGGCCGCACGGACCAGTGTCACCCATCTGCCAGAAGTTGTCAGATGCGTATGGCGCACCTTTGTTATCGCCGATGCGAATAATACGTTCGCGCGGGATCCCTACTTCTTTTTCCCAGATTTCGTAGGCTTCGTCGTCGCTTTCATAGACGGTAACCCACAGACGCTCTTTCGGCAGGGCAAACCATTTTTCGCTGGTCAGCAGTTCCCATGCAAACTGAATGGCATCGTGTTTGAAATAGTCGCCGAAGCTGAAGTTGCCCAGCATTTCGAAGAAGGTATGGTGACGCGCGGTGTAACCGACGTTTTCCAGGTCGTTGTGTTTACCACCCGCACGCACGCAGCGTTGGGAAGTGGTAGCGCGGGAATAATTACGCTTGTCGAGCCCAAGGAACACATCCTTGAACTGGTTCATCCCGGCGTTGGTAAACAACAAAGTTGGGTCGTTATGGGGTACCAGGGAGCTGCTGGCAACTACCTGATGTCCCTTACTATGGAAAAAGTCGAGAAACGCCTGACGGATCTCAGCGGTGCTCTTGCTCATAATTATCCTGAAATCAAGCTAACGAAATATCGCCACCAGCTCCAGCGTGTCTTAACCGCCGGGCTGGTAACTGAAAAGTGGGAATAAGATAAGTTTTCTTGACTGGGAAGTAAAATACCGTATGCGTTCAGTCGGCAAAATTTCGCCAAATCTCCTGGATATCTTCCATCAGATAGCCACGATAGAGCAGAAAACGCTGGATCTTAACTTTTTCTGAAAAGACAGTTGGCAAAGGTTCGCCATATTTTCGCGTCGCCTGATCGCGCGCCAGTGCGCACCAGTCGATGTCACATTCACGCATCGCTTTTTCTGTCGCTTCGCGGGAAATACCTTTCTGATTCAGTTCCTGGCGAATACGCGCAGGTCCATAACCTTTGCGGCTACGGCTGGCGATAAAGCGCGCAACAAATCGGCTGTCATCGAGATAGCCATGTTCATGGCACCAGGCAATAACGCGCTCGTAATCTTCTGCCGTAGCATCAATCTCTTCTGGGCCATTTTTGCCCATAATCGGTGCCGCGAGTTTACGTCGCAGTTCTTGCTCACTGTGATCGCGCACCGCCAGAATGCGTACCGCACGATCCAACAGGCGAGCATATGCCGGGCGACGGGATGTTGATTCTGTCATGGCATATCCTTACAACTTAAAAAAGCAAAAGGGCCGCAGATGCGACCCTTGTGTATCAAACAAGACGATTAAAAATCTTCGTTAGTTTCTGCTACGCCTTCGCTATCATCTACAGAGAAATCCGGCGTTGAGTTCGGGTTGCTCAGCAGCAACTCACGTACTTTCTTCTCGATCTCTTTCGCGGTTTCCGGGTTATCTTTCAGCCAGGCAGTCGCATTCGCTTTACCCTGACCGATCTTCTCACCTTTGTAGCTGTACCACGCGCCTGCTTTCTCGATCAGCTTCTCTTTTACGCCCAGGTCAACCAGTTCGCCGTAGAAGTTGATACCTTCGCCGTAGAGGATCTGGAATTCAGCCTGTTTAAACGGCGCAGCGATTTTGTTCTTCACCACTTTCACGCGGGTTTCGCTACCCACCACGTTTTCGCCCTCTTTCACCGCGCCGATACGACGGATGTCGAGACGAACAGAGGCGTAGAATTTCAGCGCGTTACCACCGGTAGTGGTTTCCGGGTTACCGAACATCACACCAATTTTCATACGGATCTGGTTGATGAAGATCAGCAGCGTGTTGGACTGCTTCAGGTTACCCGCCAGCTTACGCATCGCCTGGCTCATCATACGTGCCGCAAGGCCCATGTGAGAGTCGCCGATTTCGCCTTCGATTTCCGCTTTCGGCGTCAGTGCCGCCACGGAGTCAACGACGATAACGTCTACTGCGCCAGAACGCGCCAGGGCGTCACAGATTTCCAGTGCCTGCTCGCCGGTGTCCGGCTGGGAGCACAGCAGGTTGTCGATATCGACGCCCAGTTTACGTGCGTAGATTGGGTCCAGCGCGTGTTCAGCATCGATAAACGCACAGGTTTTACCTTCACGCTGCGCTGCGGCGATCACCTGCAGCGTCAGCGTGGTTTTACCGGAAGATTCCGGTCCGTAGATTTCGACGATACGGCCCATCGGCAGACCACCTGCCCCAAGCGCGATATCCAGTGAAAGCGAACCGGTAGAGATGGTTTCCACATCCATGGAACGGTCTTCACCCAGGCGCATGATGGAGCCTTTACCAAATTGTTTCTCAATCTGGCCCAGTGCTGCCGCCAACGCTTTCTGTTTGTTTTCGTCGATAGCCATTTTTACTCCTGTCATGCCGGGTAATACCGGATAGTCAATATGTTCTGTTGAAGCAATTATACTGTATGCTCATACAGTATCAAGTGTTTTGTAGAAATTGTTGCCACAAGGTCTGCAATGCATACGCAGTAGCCTGACGACGCACCGCATCACGGTCGCCGCTGAAGCATTCCCGCCGGGTAATGCCTTCACCGCGGGCAGTGGCAAAAGCAAACCAGACGGTGCCGACAGGCTTCTCTTCACTGCCGCCATCCGGCCCGGCGATACCACTAATAGACACGGCATAATCAGCACGAGCCGCTTTCAGTGCGCCTATCGCCATTTCCACCACGACGGGTTCACTCACCGCGCCATGCTGCGCCAGCGTCTCTTCGCGTACGCCGATCATCTGCGCTTTGGCTTCGTTACTGTAGGTGACAAATCCGCGTTCAAACCAGGCGGAGCTACCGGCAATATCGGTAATCACTTTCGCTACCCAACCACCGGTACAAGACTCGGCAGTTGTTACGGTTGCGCCACGGGCTTTCAGCGCCTGCCCAACCTGTTCACTTAACTGCATCAGTTCACTGTCAGTCATCACAACCTCTGTCAGTCAAAAATTTATGCCGGACAAGATAGCACTTTCGTCAGGAAGATGGTGTTGGCGTTGCAATTTTACGAGGAGGATTCAGAAAAAAGCTGATTAGCCAGAGGGAAGCTCACGCCCCCCTCTTGTAAATAGCTACTGTACTCGCGCCAGCGCCACGGCTTGTCCTAACTGCCAGACCGCCATTGCGTAATGGGTGCTGTGGTTGTAACGGGTGATGGTGTAGAAGTTCGGCAGACCGTACCAGTACTGGTAGCCGGTGCCAACATCCAGACGCAGCAGGCTGGCTTGTTGATGGTTGCCCAGCGGCTGCTGTGGCGTTAAACCTGCGGCGGCAAGCTGCGAAATGCTGTACTTAGTTTTGAAGCCATTTGGCAAGCCTGGAGCCTGACCGTTTGCCATTACCGCGACCTGATCGCCTTTCACCCAGCCGCGCGCTTTGAAATAGTTCGCCACGCTACCGATCGCATCAACCGGATCCCACAGGTTGATATGCCCGTCGCCGCTGAAATCTACCGCATATTGTTTGTAAGACGACGGCATAAACTGTCCGTAGCCCATCGCCCCGGCAAAGGAACCTTTCAGATTGAGCGGATCGTCCTGCTCGTCGCGCGCCATCAACAGGAAGGTTTCCAGCTCGCCAGAGAAATACTCCGCGCGGCGTGGGTAGTTAAATGACAGCGTTGCCAGCGCATCGAGGATGCGAGTTTTCCCCATCACGCGCCCCCAGCGGGTTTCAACGCCGATAATCCCGACGATAATTTCCGGCGGTACTCCATACACCTGCCACGCGCGATTCAACGCATCTTCATACTGATTCCAGAAAACCACACCGTTCTGCACGTTGTCCGGCGTAATAAATTTTTTGCGATAACGGAGCCATGCGCCGTTCGGACCTGATGGCGGTTTCACCGATGTGGTTGGTGCCTGGTTATCCATCAGCCGCAGTACCGAATCCAGACGCTTCGCCTGGGAGAGAATTTCCTGCAACTGCTGACGATCGAAACCGTGTTTGTTCACCATTTTGTCGATGAACTGCTGGGCATTCGGGTTATTAGCGAAATCGCCGCCCATCTGCATCACATTGTGCTGCGGCTCAAGCAGGAAGCCGCCAGACGGCGTTCCGGTGGTCGTATCAGTCTCAGTAGGTTTTGGCTTGCTGCTACAGGCGGCAAGCAACACAAAAAGGGGAAGCAATGTTACATAACGACGCTTGAACATGAGGGGTCCATTTAACAGATTCAACCAGGGGCAAGTATGGTAAAGCATCACGCCCCGCACAAGGAAGCGGTAGTCACTGCCCGATACGGACTTTACATAACTCAACTCATTCCCCTCGCTATCCTTTTATTCAAACTTTCAAATTAAAATATTTATCTTTCATTTTGCGATCAAAATAACACTTTTAAATCTTTCAATCTGATTAGATTAGGTTGCCGTTTGGTAATAAAACAATAAATCCTGAAGGAGAGAACAATGATAGAAACCATTACTCATGGTGCAGAGTGGTTTATCGGGCTGTTCCAAAAGGGCGGAGAGGTGTTTACCGGGATGGTGACCGGCATTCTTCCGCTGTTGATTAGCCTGCTGGTTATCATGAACGCACTGATTAATTTTATCGGTCAGCATCGTATTGAACGTTTTGCTCAACGTTGCGCCGGTAACCCTGTTTCCCGTTACCTACTGTTACCGTGCATTGGCACGTTTGTCTTTTGCAATCCGATGACCCTAAGCCTGGGTCGCTTTATGCCGGAAAAGTACAAACCCAGCTACTACGCGGCGGCCTCTTATAGCTGCCACTCAATGAATGGCCTCTTCCCCCATATCAACCCTGGCGAACTGTTTGTTTATCTTGGCATTGCCAGCGGTCTGACAACGCTGAACCTGCCACTTGGCCCACTGGCGGTGAGTTATCTGCTGGTTGGTCTGGTCACCAATTTCTTCCGCGGCTGGGTGACCGATCTGACCACCGCCATTTTTGAGAAAAAGATGGGCATTCAACTTGAACAAAAAGTTCACCTGGCAGGAGCAACATCATGACGCATATTCGGATCGAAAAAGGAACGGGTGGCTGGGGCGGCCCGCTTGAGCTGAAAGCCACGCCGGGAAAAAAAATCGTCTATATCACCGCCGGTACCCGGCCTGCGATTGTTGACAAACTGGCACAGCTTACTGGCTGGCAGGCTATTGACGGATTTAAAGAAGGTGAACCCGCGGAGGCGGAAATTGGTGTCGCGGTAATCGACTGTGGCGGCACATTACGCTGCGGCATCTATCCGAAACGACGTATTCCCACCATTAATATCCACTCGACGGGCAAGTCCGGTCCGCTGGCGCAGTACATTGTGGAAGATATTTATGTCTCTGGCGTAAAAGAAGAAAACATCACTGTAGTAGGTGATGCGACACCACAACCCTCTTCCGTGGGCCGTGACTATGACACCAGTAAGAAAATCACCGAACAAAGCGATGGTTTACTGGCGAAGGTGGGAATGGGCATGGGGTCCACCGTTGCGGTGCTGTTTCAATCTGGTCGTGACACCATCGACACTGTATTAAAAACCATTCTGCCGTTTATGGCATTCGTCTCGGCGCTCATTGGCATCATTATGGCTTCTGGCCTTGGTGACTGGATTGCCCACGGTCTTGCTCCGCTGGCGAGCCATCCACTGGGTCTGGTCATGCTGGCGCTCATCTGTTCCTTCCCACTGCTTTCACCTTTCCTCGGCCCAGGCGCAGTTATCGCACAGGTTATCGGCGTATTGATTGGCGTGCAGATTGGTCTCGGCAATATTCCGCCGCATCTGGCTTTACCGGCACTGTTTGCCATCAACGCGCAGGCGGCCTGCGACTTCATCCCGGTCGGTTTGTCGCTGGCGGAAGCCCGTCAGGACACGGTTCGCGTCGGTGTCCCTTCTGTACTGGTGAGCCGCTTTTTAACCGGCGCGCCGACTGTACTGATCGCCTGGTTTGTCTCCGGTTTTATCTATCAATAGAGGCTGAAACATGACCGTTATTTATCAGACCACCATCACCCGTATCGGCGCGAGTGCCATTGACGCCCTCAGTGACCAGATGCTCATCACCTTTCGTGAAGGCGCGCCTGCGGACCTCGAAGAGTATTGCTTCATTCATTGCCACGGCGAGTTGAAAGGTGCACTCCATCCCGGTTTGCAATTTTCACTCGGGCAGCATCGCTATCCGGTGACCGCTGTTGGCAGCGTGGCGGAAGACAACCTTCGCGAACTGGGTCATGTCACCCTGCGCTTCGATGGTTTAAACGAAGCGGAATTTCCGGGCACTGTCCATGTGGCAGGCCCTGTCCCCGACGATATCGCGCCGGGATCGGTTTTGAAGTTTGAATCTGTTAAGGAGTAAAAAATGAATCAGGTTGCCGTTGTCATCGGTGGTGGGCAAACCTTAGGCGCGTTCCTGTGCCACGGTCTGGCTGCCGAGGGGTATCGCGTCGCGGTTGTCGATATTCAGAGCGACAAAGCCGCAAATGTGGCACAAGAAATTAACGCCGAATATGGTGAAAGTATGGCGTACGGTTTTGGTGCTGACGCCACTAGCGAGCAAAGCGTTCTGGCGCTCTCTCGTGGGGTAGATGAAATCTTTGGTCGCGTGGATTTGCTGGTCTACAGCGCCGGAATAGCAAAAGCAGCCTTTATCAGCGACTTCCAGCTCGGCGATTTTGACCGTTCGCTACAGGTGAATCTGGTGGGTTATTTCCTGTGTGCGCGTGAATTTTCGCGTTTGATGATCCGCGACGGGATTCAGGGGCGCATTATTCAGATCAACTCGAAATCCGGCAAAGTGGGCAGCAAACACAACTCTGGCTACAGCGCAGCGAAATTTGGTGGCGTCGGGCTGACTCAATCACTGGCGCTGGATCTGGCGGAGTACGGCATTACGGTGCATTCACTGATGCTCGGTAACCTGCTGAAATCGCCGATGTTCCAGTCACTGTTGCCACAATACGCGACCAAGCTGGGTATCAAACCGGATCAAGTCGAGCAGTATTACATCGACAAAGTACCGCTCAAACGCGGCTGCGATTATCAAGATGTGTTGAATATGCTGCTGTTCTACGCCAGTCCTAAGGCGTCGTACTGCACCGGACAGTCGATCAATGTCACCGGCGGTCAGGTGATGTTCTGATCAACAGCGGAGATCCATTAAGGAAGGTGCGAATAAGTCCGAGATGTGAGATCATCGTGTTGTAACCTGAACCCAGAATGAGTAACCGGATGAGCCAGCAACTGACTTTTGCCGACAGTGAGTTTTCCAGTAAACGCCGC
>NZ_JAENDM010000034.1:0-44602 GCF_019375075.1 Escherichia sp. XD33 | reverse complement strand
TCTTCCATGGCACCGTCGCTCAGGTTGTACCAATGCTGCATGCAGTGAATACGCAGCATGGTCTCCAGCGGATAGGGCCGTCGGCCATTGCCCGCCTTGGGATAAAACGGCTCGATGACTTCCACCATGTTTTGCCATGGCAGAATCTGCTCCATGCGGGAGAGGAAAATCTCTTTTCGGGTCTGACGGCGCTTAGTGCTGAATTCAATATCGGCGAAGGTGAGTTGATGGCTCATGATGTCCCTCTGGGATGCGCTCCGGATGAATATGATGATCTCATATCAGGAACTTGTTCGCACCTTCCCTAAGTCACCGGCGGCTTGCCTGCCACACATTGAACATTACAGACCAATTAGCACTTTGTCACCGGGGAAAGATGTAAAGATTATGTATAAATAGATTGGCTTAGAAGTGACATTTCAACTTTGGAGAAACAGGTGACATTTTAAACTTGCTTTAACAAAATTTTGGGACTGACCGAAACAAAAAGGCCAGCCCCGGAGGGCTGGCTATTCAGTACAGGGCAATGACAGGTTTCTTGATGCCGCAGGCGTGAGCGTAGCGGGTCAGTGTGTCGATGCTGGCTTTGGTGATGTTGTTTTCCAGGCGAGAAATAACCGGAGGTGTAACCCCCATGCGTTCAGCAACCTGCGCTTTTGTCAGGTTGTCATGCTTGCGCCATTCAGCAAGCAGCTCCCTGAGCTTTTCCTTACGTTCTTCTTCCTGCCATGCAGCGCGATATTCATCGTCCTGCATCCACTCGTTATGCAGTTCTTTATGGCTTACCAGTTTCATTAAGTACCTCCGCTAACCGCTTTTTGGCGAGATCGATTTCTTTCGCTGGCGTTTTCTGTGACTTCTTGATGAAAACACGGAGCATGATGATGGTATTGCCTTTGTGGTATACCCAGATTCCCCTGGCTATGTCCGTCCCCATCGTGCGGATCTCAAAAAGTCCATCGCCCAGGGGCTTCGTGTCCGGCTCCCGCAGTAATCGGGCGTCATACTCCAGTTTGCCGATGAGACGGTCAAACTTCACCCTGATTTTTACGGGTAATGCTGTGGCTTCTTCCCTGGCTTCCGGGTGATAAACAACGCTAAACATGTGACCTCCCATTTCTATTAATATTAACCTATAGGCTAATTTCAGACAAGGTAGAATTAACCTATAAGCTAATTTTGTTGGCAGTTATCGTGGCTACCCGGTCACTACCCTGTTAGCGTGAGTTTTCGTTCCACTGAGGAACGGGGATTTATGCGCGTTAGCGCATGTAAGGCGGCAGGATGAAATGACAGGTAGCACCAAGGGTTAGCCGCCGATACCAGTGAGGGATCGAAAGGGATCGCCTATCCATCCCTTCACCCTGCAAAGCCATATTCCGCTAAAAGCGGCTCAGAGGCTTTTGTGCGCGGTCGGAGTGGTCACAACAAGGCGAAGCCGCAGTTGGGGCGTATCTCCGCGTTAGCGGGTCGTAAGAGCCGTAAGCGTGCAGTGAGAACCGTATTGACGAAGTGAAGCTGGTCAGGCAGGCAGAGTAACCCGCCACGGGAGCAGAGCACCCACCCGGTTCACAGGCCAGTCGGCGATGACATCAAGTACATGATGCAGATAGCGTTCCGGATCCACGCCGTTTAATTTGCACGTCCCGATAAGACTGTACAGTGACGCACCGCGCTCACCACCATGATCCGAGCCGAAGAACAGCCAGTTTTTTCTCCCCAGACTGACCAGTCGTAGGGCGTTTTCGGCAATGTTATTATCCACCTCCACCCAGCCATCTTCTGCATAGCGGGTCAGCGCCGGCCACTGGTTCAGCGCATACCCGAACGCCTTCGCCAGTTCTGAGTGCCTTGAGAGGGTTTTCTGTTTCTCCCGCAGCCACCCCTCCAGTGACGCCAGCAGCGGCAGCACTTTTTGGTGCCGGACTGCCTGCCGTTCCTCTGCTCTTTTACCTCTGAGCTCCGACTCGATGGCATACAGCTCGCCGATCCGTTTCAGCGCCTCCTCCGTCAGGGCTGACGGGGTACGGACGTGAACATCGTGGATTTTTCGGCGGGCATGGGCCCAGCACGCGGCTTCCTTTATATGGCCGTCGCGGTAGAGCTCGTTGAACCCGGCGTAGGCATCAGCCTGCAGTACGCCACTGAAGCCTGCAAGATGGGGCTGAGGGTGGATACCTTTTCTGTCCGGGCTGTAAGCGAACCACACTGCGGGGGCCAGCGCTGATCCGGCGTTGCGGTCGTCTCGAACGTACGTCCATAAGCGCCCGGTCTTCGTCTTCTTATTGCCCGGCAACAGCACCGGGACAGGCATATCGTCAGCATGGAGTTTGCCGTCGGTCAGGACATAGTGCTGAAGGGCTTCATCCAGCGGTGCCAGCAGACGACAACACGCATCCACCCAGCCCGACAGTACAGAACGACTCAACACTACACCCTGGCGGGCATAGATCTCCGACTGGCGATACAGCGGTGTGTGCTCTGCATACTTTGAGGTCAGCACTCGGGCCAGCAGCCCCGGTCCGGCGATCCCCCGTTCGATGGGGCGCGAAGGAGCCGGGGCCTGAACGATGCGATCGCACCGACGGCAGGCATGCTTTTCACGGACTGTCCGGATAACCCGGAAGGCGCTGCGCATCAGCTCCAGCTGTTCGGCGGCATCCTCACCCAGGTAACTCAGCGAACCACCGCACTCCGGGCAACACGGCTCAGTCGGCAGCAGCCGCTTCTCATCCCGTGGGAGTGACTCAGGGAACGGTTTGCGGGTGCGGGTCTGACGCAGCGGGCGCTGCACTGCCGGGTCATCCACCCGGCCGGTCAGCGTATCCCTTTCCTGCTGCAGCAGGTTCAGGTCAGCTTCCATTTGCGCGATACGGCGGGATACCTTTTCGGAACGACTGCCGAAGTTCATCCGGCGCAGCTTATCCAGTTGCGCCTGCAGATGGTCTATTTCGCGTTCCCGGTTGCTCAGCTTTTCCTGCAGGGCGTGGTTCAACGCTTCCTGTTCGGCCAGGCGCTGTTTCAGCAGAAGGATGTCGTCAGAAGAGGTATCGTTCATAAGCCTGTATTTTACCAGGCTTATTCTGCGACAACCAGGATAAAGAGCGCTACAACATGGTCAGGGATGTCAGTAACCGCTTTGGCTGTCGCCAGTCGATACCTTCCATCAGCATCGCCAGTTGCGCCGGCGTCAGGAACACTTTGCCATCGCGGGCTGAGGGCCAGGCGAAGCGACCACGTTCCAGTCGCTTTGTCAGCAGGCACAGACCATCGCCGGTGGACCAGAGCAGTTTTACCTGACTGCCGCTGCGTCCCCGGAAGATGAAGACGTGGCCGGACATCGGGTCATCTTTCAGCGCGGTCTGCACCTTTGCGGCGAGGCCATTGAAGCCGTTGCGCATATCGGTGATACCGGCAACCAGCCAGATTTTTGTGCCTGCGGGAAGATTTATCATACAGGCCCCCGCATCAGTTCGCGCAGGACAGTGCTCATGAGTTCAGCAGAGGGATGAGTCAGTGTTATTTCTCCTCCCCGACATTTTATGTGGCAGGTAGCGGGAGGAGAGCAGGATGGTAGTTCGAAGGTTGGGAGAGAAGAGCCCGCCTGAAGCTGCACGGGTATCAGGGCAGGAAGCGACGATGAGTTTTTTCGGGGCCGACAGACCCGCCCTTCACGCTGCCAGAGCCTTATCCATTTAAAGAGCAGGTTATCATTGACGTCATGTTTCCGGGCCAGTGCGGCAATACTGCCTTCTTCTTCAAGAGCCAGCCTGACCAGTTCCATTTTGAATTCAGGGGAATAGTGTTTCCGGGGAAGTCTGTCTTTAGCGCGCATGAGGTGTCCACCTGCAAAATAAGTGGGTGCTTAAGTTACAGGATCCTGGATTCGGGACCAGACGGTACTCAGACGACGCTTACAGAGAATGTCCGGAATGACGAGGTTATCTTTGCGGAGATTAAGGCAATGGTATACGGGCCGACGTTCCATGCCGCGTTACTACATTCAGCCCGGACGTAAAATGCGCCCGTCAAAAAGAACGGTTCGCTTCGAAACTCAGCCAGGATACCACCTCTCCGCCACACCCGGGAAGAAGTTGATATGGTGGTTGCCGGACAACAGCGCTCCTGGATTGACTGCTGCATCACTCAACCACGCTGAATATCAAAGGAGAGCGTTACCGGTTAAAAGAGAAACGTAAAGCTGTGGTGATGACCCAAAACGCAACGCCTGTCAGTGAGGATGAAATGGTGAAAAGCGGACAGCATCAGTAACGGAAGTATCTTAGCGGGTACGAAAATGGCAGGATCGTGACATTGACAGAATATCTCCTGATCATCCTGAATGACTGCAGTTGCTGTAGAAAAGTAAGCTGTCTCCACCCACGGCACCACTTAACAGGCATTCCGTAACTTCCCCCAGACTTACTATGACGCATTATCGGTGCACTGAAAACGGGAGAGTGCGCTTAAAACCGCAGACCGCATGCGGGTGTTACTGCATGACAGTCTGGCCGTATTGTGAGATGTCGGCAGGAACCGATGTCCGCGCAGGGGGGAACTTCCTGCAGTACCTGACGCTTCAAATGGTATTAACCGTAGGGTGTTGTTGGTTCCGGATCGCGGAAATGGGAGCACAGGTCTGCTACGGGGTGTACCTCTGACAGTATATCCGGCTCGCTCATCTGACAGCCTCTCTCCCGGAAAAGACCAAAAATGAGATCGTCTCCTCAACAGCAGAGAAGAGGTCTTGACAGACAGGCTACATTGCATACGATTTATGAAGAAAAAGACAGCAAATATGGAGGTTATAGCGGAGAATACCCTACGAAATTCCTATGAAAAACGATTGAAAAAAATATCAAATTCGATTCGTTTTTATATGCTTTTTGGGAGCGTGGCGATGACGAACTGTTGCATGTGCAGAGGAGAATGCACCCGGAAGCACCAGAATCATCCAGAAAGGCAGAACGATTACGCATCAAACCAGGAGACAGCAATATCAAGGTAATATACTGATTTAAAATGAATTTACAGCAATACGTAAAAACATTTTTTACTTAAAGGAGACAGATGCGCTGAAGAGAGTGCAGGTATTTTTATATAAAAATGAGAAGTTTACGGGATGTATATCCGGCACACTATGACCGGAGAATATCAGTCAAGCTTAAAAAGACAATAAATACAGTGAGTTAAATACACAGAGAAAACGTAGTATCAGAGGGTACATCTTACAACAGAGACTGAATTTCCGGTTTTTCATAACCGGCGCATTCCGGAAAGTGCAGGCGGCCCGGAGGTTTTCTGACGCCACTACCTGGTAGATTGTTCTGTACATCATGTACGGAGGTTTTTGTTTGCTTTTTTAAAATCTGCAAATGTGAGAAAAGCAGGTGAGGTGTATTGTGGGAAAGGAACTGGATGATATCTGCACCAGCTGTCCGTATATCGATGCTGTAAAACGGCACAAACAACAGCTCGGTGCCATAGAGGAATATACACAGTGGTTAAAAAAAGAACCACGGGCATCTTATTTTTTTCTGTTCCAGCTGTATACCCGCATTCACAATACATTTTTCTCCCAAAAGCAACAACTCCCGTTCACTCCCGGTGGCACCCACTGCCCGGAACCTGATGTCACCCTTCGGGACTTAACGCTTTCCCCTGGCTACCACAGTGATTATGCCCCTCAACCCATTCCGGAGATGGACAGTTCTGCTGTTGTTCCCCCAACTAATGAAAACACCTCGCCTCCGGAAGATACTCCCGACAACACTCCGGCCGGAGGCAATACCGGACAAGCGGAAAAGACCAGAAACGCAGGACTCACACCCATTCCTGAAAAACGTTCAGGAATGCCCCCGGAACATCTGCGGTTTGCCACGGGGTTTCCATCGCAACCGAAGATTGCCGGTCCCAGAGAAAAGCCGATGCGCACCGTGCATCCGGATAAAATCTACCGTGAAATTATATGGTTCTGCTCCAGTTACCTGCTGAAATCCGGACCAGAGGCTACGAGGACGATTATCAACTCAGTATTCTCTGAATGGGCCAGCATAAACAATGATTACCCCTCCCCCTTTTCGTGGGTGGACAGCAGGGACAGTGAACAGTGTGACTGGTTATGGAACGCCATGCAGGTCCGGTGTGTGGGAACCCCGCTGAATCCCCTTACCCCGGAGCAGAAATACTGGTTTGCCTGCGCCACGTTTGATAACTGGGAGGGCTGGAATGAGCAACAGGTACAGTTTTTACTGGAAAGTAATCCCAGACGGAACAGAGCGAAGTTTACGCAGGTCTCCTTCCAGGCCCCCAGGATTCAGCATAAAGCGATTCTTCTTGATGAGCTGAAAAGTGCCCGGGAGCAACAAAAAAGGCGTGATGAACGTGCTGATGGTTCCGTCCCTCTGAAACTGTCCGGAAAAATCCACAAACAGCTTGAAAGTATTGCCCGAAGTCGTGGTGTCCTCCCAAAAAAACTGCTGAATGAAATGATTGAGCAGGCGTACCATGATTTGGTGGCAACCAGGCAGAACAGCCAAATCGATTCCAGATAATTTCAGACAGATATTATTTCCGTGAATCCCCCGCCACCTTTCCGGTGCGCGGGGTTTTGTCTTTTTTCACCGGGAATACATGTATGAATCCGTCTGATGCCATTGAGGCAATTGAAAAACCGCTCTCCTCCCTGCCTTACTCACTTTCCCGTCACATCCTGGAACATCTGCGCAAACTCACCAGTCACGAACCCGTGCCTGGCATTATGGGTAAAAGCGGGGCCGGTAAATCCTCACTCTGTAATGCGCTGTTTCAGGGGGAGGTCACCCCGGTCAGTGATGTTCACGCCGGCACCCGGGAAGTGCAGCGCTTCCGTCTGAATGGCCATGGTCACAGCATGGTTATCACTGACCTGCCCGGGGTGGGCGAGAGCCGGGACAGGGATGCAGAGTATGAAGCCCTGTACCGTGACATTCTGCTCGAACTGGACCTGGTACTGTGGCTGATTAAAGCCGATGACCGTGCCCTGTCTGTGGATGAGTATTTCTGGCGACACATCCTGCACCGGGGACATCAGCGGGTACTGTTTGTGGTGATGCAGGCCGATAAAACGGAGCCCTGGCATGAATGGGATATGGCCGGTATTCAGCCTTCTCCCGCAGAGGCACAGAACATTCGCGAAAAAACGGAGGCGGTATTCCGTCTGTTCCGGCCCGTACATCGGGTTGTTGCCGTATCGGCCCGCACCGGCTGGGAACTGGATACGCTGGTCAGTGCGCTCATGACAGCACTTCCCGACCATGCCGCCAGTCCCCTGATGACCCGCCTGCAGGACGAGCTGCGCACGGAGTCTGTCCGGTCTCAGGCCCGTGAACAGTTTACCGGTGCGGTGGACCGGATATTTGACACGGCGGAGAGCGTCTGCATTGCCTCTGTTGCACGCACGGTTCTGCGCGCCGTCCGTGACTCGGTGGTCTCTGTTGCCCGCGCGGTATGGAACTGGATTTTCTTCTGAACCCGGTGGTGATGTACCAGGCTGTTGTTACAGATTTTTAACTCCATGAAAACACTATGCAAACGCAGCCATACCCGGGTTGTCCCCTTGCGTTGTGTTTCTCAAGTTAATAGAATGCATCGATCGTTACTATCATATCGATCGTTATAAACGATCGTTTGTAGTAAATGACCTCCTCCGTGGTTGTCATGAAAATGCGTCTTAGGAAGGTTAAATAATGCACGAAAAGAACATCGCCCTGCTTTGTGATGAAGCCGACCGACTTTTGCAACTGAACATTAATCTGCTCCGGCAAATGGTTGAGGAGCCAGATGTGTTATCTGACAGTAAGAACGAAAACAGACTGCTTTTTGATAAACAGAAAGCACTGAAAAGAATTGAGGAGCTGGAGGGCGAACAAATCAAAACCGCCCGCAGGGAGATGGTGCTGGCTGTTGTCGGCACGATGAAAGCAGGCAAATCAACCACCATCAACGCCATTGTGGGGCAGGAAATTCTGCCTAACCGTAACCGCCCCATGACCTCTGTACCGACGCTCATCCGCCACGTTCCCGGAAAAACTGAGCCGGTTCTCCATCTGGAACATATTCAGCCTGTCCGCAATTTATTAATCACACTGCAGGAAAAACTCGCCACCCCGGCAGGACAGCAGGTCGCACAGACCCTGCAGCAAACCGGGGATACCCGCGAACTGCTGGATATTCTGACGGATGATGGCTGGCTCAAAAATGAATACCACGGGGAGGAGGAAATCTTTACCGGACTGGCATCGTTAAACGATCTGGTTCGTCTTGCTGCGGCAATGGGGACTGAATTTCCTTTTGATGAATACGCAGAAGTGCAGAAACTGCCGGTGATCGACGTGGAATTCAGCCATCTGGTGGGGATGGATGCATGCCAGGGAACACTCACACTGCTGGATACCCCCGGCCCTAATGAGGCCGGACAACCGCAGATGGAAGTGATGATGCGGGATCAACTGCAGAAAGCCTCTGCGGTTCTGGCTGTGATGGATTACACCCAGATGAACTCAAAAGCGGATGAAGACGTCCGTAAAGAGCTTAATGCCATTGCTGACGTATCAGCCGGCCGCCTGTTTGTACTGGTCAATAAATTTGATGAGAAAGACCGCAATGGCGATGGGGCAGATGCCGTACGCCAGAAAGTTCCGGCAATGCTGAACAGCGATGTGCTGCCCGCCTCCCGCGTTTATCCCGGATCCTCACGCCAGGCATACCTGGCTAACCGTGCGCTTCATGAGTTACGGAAAAACGGAACCCTTCCTGTTGATGAAGCCTGGGTCGATGATTTTATCAGAGGTGCCTTCGGTTGCATGAAAAAAGAATACGTCTGTAAAGACAGTGAACTGGCAACTGAAGGGGCGACAGACCTGTGGGAAGGCTCACTTATCGATCAACTGATAACGGAAGTCATACAGAGCTCACATTCCAGAGCTGCGGCACTGGCGGTTGACTCTGCCGCCGCAAAACTGATGCAGAATGCAGAAAATATCAGTGAATACCTGTTGTTACGCCATCAGGGGCTACAGCAAAGCATTCAGTCACTGCAGTCGCATATCACCAGCCTGCTTGCGGATATCCGGGAAATCGCGGACTGTCAGGAGCAGATGACCACTGATGTCAGAATGGCCATGGAGGAGATCGATACTAAAACCCGGGAATTACTGACGGGGGTCTGCACCTCACTGGAAGAGGAGCTGAATGACTATTTCAGAAGCGGTAAACGCAAAGAACAGCAAATGCTGGAGGAAGAAGACGCAGAACAACGAAGGTCTCAGTCCGGATTATGGGGGAAAATTTCTCAATGGTCCGGTATCAACAACCAGGGCCGGGAGGATTACAGGAAACGAGATTTTGCCCCGGACAGCCCCGAAATAAAATTCAGTGATCGCAGGGAAGCCCTTGAACTGATGACGCAAATCGAATCGACCGTGACCAGCCTGCACCGTGAGGCTGAAGCACAGTTCCGGCCTGAGCTGGAGAAAATCGTCAGCGGGATTGAAACAGGTTTTCGTGGCACGGCCCTGTACGCCACAGAAAACATTGCCGGTCGCATCAATGCCCGCCTGGAGGATGAGGGCTTTACCGTAAAAATCAGTTTTCCGGCAGTCAGCCAGTTACAGACCCGGCTCGCGGTAAAAATAAATCTGAGTGCGCTTATGGAGGAAAGAACGGAGACCGTCACCCGTCGCCGTCGGCAGAGTGGCGTATGGGGAACCGTTTGTCGATGGTTTGGCACCAGTGACCTGGGCTGGGAAAACTATGACGAGGATGTGAGTCGCAGCGTGATCAATATCAACAAGGTCAGAGAGGAAGTTATGTCACTGACCCGGGCATATTTCGGGGAGCTGCAGGCATCCATTGAGCAGGATATTAACCAGCCCGTCCGCCAGGAAATCGATGCCTTTTTCTGCGCATTCAGGGAGAAAGTTGAACAACTGCGTAACACGCTGATTCAGAGCTCTGAAGATCATAAACGCGATCAGCAGGCGCAGGAACGGCTTACCGGGCGACTTCAGGCATTAAATGAAAGGGTTCCTGAGCTCATTACTGACAGTAAGGCGCTGAGGGAAGAGCTGGAGACAATGCTGTGACTTCACCATTTATTCAACAAATTGCTGATAACCGGGTATGTCAGGTACTCACCTGTCTTCCTGAAAAATTTGTGGTTGATTTCGCAAACGGAATCGATGTTGCACAGGAGCATATCCGCACGGCCGGAGAGCGCACGTTCTTCCGGCGTTTAAAAGAGGGGCTGACCGGCGAAGGCGCTACACGGCAGAATGCCATCAATGCGTCGCTTGCACAGGGCGTTGAGGCGTCCCTGCGCTGGCTGACGGAGATGACAACGTCACTTGCCACCACAAACTACGCGATTACCCGGGTAAACGACAGGGTCAGTTCACTGGTCAGTGATACAGCCAGGCTGGCGCATTATTCCGCAGATACGCGGGAGCAGTTACTCACCCTGGCCGATCAGGTTCACCATAAACTGAATCATCTTGAAGAAAAACTCCACCGTGTTGACCAGGTTCAGCGGGCGCAGTTACATCTTGAGCAGATATTCTCATGGTGGAGCGCCGGGCGATATGCGTCATTTTCCCCTGCCGGACGTTGTTATGTGGCACTTGAAGAGCTTCGCTGGGGCGCGTTTGGTGATGTGATACGTCAGAGCGAAACAGGCCAGGTTAACCAGCTACTGGATATTCTCAGACATAAAGCATTAACGCAGATGGCACAGGAGAGTGGCGGTAGTGCAACCGTGCGTCTGAACACTCTGGACTGGCTTGGTGGTCAGGGCCGGGAGCAGGCAGATAACGAGTGGCATGACGCGATTAACTGGCTGGGAGACTGGTGCAGTGAAGAGCAGCATCCGGTGATCTGGTCAACCACGCAGGCTGCAGAACACTTACCGGTTCGCATGCCTCGCCTCTGCTCTGCAGAACGCCTCTCTGAAAGTATGGTCGATGAAATATTTCAGAAGGGGGCTGCATGAGTACAGAAATGAAAACGGGGCTGGTGCTGTCCGGTGGCGGGGCGGTGGGCGCTTATCAGGCGGGAGTGGTTAAGGCACTGGCAGAGTGTGGTACACAGATCAGCATGGTTTCAGGGGCCAGCATTGGCGCATTCAATGGTGCCATTATCGCGGCCTCTCCCGATCTGTCAGAAGCTGCCGTACGCCTGGAGGCGCTCTGGGATCATCTGGGGAATAATCAAGTGCTGTCGGTAAACAGATTGGTTTACTTTTCATTGCTGAAAAAATTGTTCCAGGCAATGAACCTCTGCCAGATCCCCGGACGTGCAGGAGCACTGCTTACGACGCTTCTTCGCCATATATCGACAATCAACGGGTTTGACAATCTGATGGCTCAGCCGTTGTTGTCAGATGAGCCCCTGACAGCGCTGATGGATCATTATCTTGATACTGATGCTCTGGCAGACGGGCTACCGCTGTATGTGTCGCTGTACCCCACAGAAGGGGGCATGCAGGATATTATTGACTGCATTCGTGCTGAACTGGGTGTCGGAACCACGAAAAACGCCGTTTTTCAGCATATCCAGAGCCTGCCCCGCGGACAGCAGAAAGAGGCTCTGCTTGCGTCAGCCGCGCTGCCCCTGCTGTTCCGTCCCCGTGAGGTTCAGGGGACAATGTTCGGTGATGGTGGTATGGGAGGATGGCGAAATATGCAGGGAAATACCCCTGTGACGCCTCTGGTCGATGCCGGATGCAATATGGTGATTGTGACGCATCTGAGTGACGGTTCTTTATGGGATCGCCAGGCTTTTCCGGACACCACAATCCTTGAGATCCGTCCCCGGAAAAGGCTGAAATATGCAGGTGATGGTGGCAACAGCGGCGGTCTGCTCAGTTTTACATCGGCACATACCGACGCCTGGCGTCAGCAGGGCTATGAAGACACGATGCTGGCGATGGAGCATATCCGGAAACCGCTGGCAGCACGTCAGGCACTGACCCGGTCAGAGGCGGTATTGCAGAAAAGCCTGGATATAACGGAAGAGGCAGATTTGGCACTGAGAAACGCGATGGCCCGGATTAAATAAAGACGCCCCAAAGAAACGCCACCGCCTGTGGTGGTGTTTTTCCTGTCTGGTGTTATTGAAAATATTTTCATATATATATTACCTGAGAGAAAGTTTTACCCCTCACCTGTCAATTCACTCACTGGAAATTTAATTATGAAATTACCTGTAAAGTTATTAATGAGCCTTATATCTCTGGTCAGCGTTATTGCACGTGCCGGGGAATATAAAAATTACAGCCGGGATGAAATAAAATACTGGCGATATACATCATACAAGGGGGGGAAACTTCCGGAAGGTTTCACTGATGAGAAATTTTCCAGCGCCATTTACAACGGAAGAATATTTACAATGAAACGTTTACATACCCTTATGTTATTTCTGGCGGTTCTGTTCACGGGCTTTAACTTTAACGCAGAAGCGGCTACCGTAAAACAAGCTCTTAGTTGTAACCCGGAAGCCTGGGCTGAACAACCTGGAGCGTGTCCATCAACGTACGAGTTGTACGAAGGTGACGCTACCTACAAAGCCGCTATCGACAAAGCATTAAAACCGGTCGGACTGAGCGGCATGTTCGGTAAAGGCGGCTATATGGATGGCCCTGGTGGAGGTATCACGCCAGTAAACATTAACGGTACAGTCTGGTTCCAGGGCGACGGTTGCAAAGCCAATACCTGCGGCTGGGACTTTATCGTAACACTCTATAACCCAAAAACCCATGAAGTTGTTGGCTACTGCGTATTTTCATGAAAGGAGATCACTCAATAACTTCCATCGAGATCGGGTAATAACATTTGAACAGATCGCTGAATAACATCGATGGAGATCACTTTTGACTCATTTTGTTATTCAGTGATCTCCATCAATGTTATTGGAACTTCACAGGTGTGTTGATCTGTATCTTTTGCCATTCCGGTAAAGGATACCTATGCCAACAGTTCCAATTTCTATGAGAAAACTTAAAGAAATTCTTAGGCTTAAATACGGTGTTGGACTCAGCCATCGACAAATTGGTCGTAGTCTTGCAATCTCCCCTTCCGTTGTATCCAGATATACTAATCGGGCGGCTCAACTTGGCATAAAGCAGTGGCCCTTACCTACAGGATGGGATGATACAAAACTAAAACATGCGTTCCTTCAGACCCAGGTTAAGATGAAGAAGCACTCTCTGCCTGACTGGGCTACAGTACACCGGGAACTGCGTAATAAATGCGTGACGCTGCAGCTACTCTGGGAAGAATACTGTGAGCGTAATCCAGGCGGTTTTTACAGCTATAACCATTACTGCCGGATGTACCGTGAATGGCTCAAAACCACTTCACCATCAATGCGTCAGGTACATAAAGCTGGCGAAAAACTTTTCGTTGATTACTGTGGACCTACCGTTGGCGTTACCGACCCTGAGACCGGAGAAATAAGAACTGCTCAGGTCATCGTAGCTGTTCTCGGGGCATCAAGTTACACATGGGCAGAGGCCACCTGGTCTCAGCAGCTTGAAGACTGGGTGATGAGTCATGTTCGCTGCTTCCAGTGGTTGGGTGGCGTTCCTGAACTTGTTGTTCCGGACAATCTGAAAAGCGCCACATCCAGGGCATGTAAGTATGATCCTGACGTTAACCCTACCTACCAGCAGATGCTTGAGCATTATAATGTCGCAGTTTTGCCTGCGCGGCCACGTAAACCGAAAGATAAAGCCAAAGCTGAAGTTGGCGTTCAGGTTGTTGAACGCTGGATCATGGCCCGAATCAGGCATGAGATCTTCTACAGCCTTGCATCGCTTAATCAGCGCATTCGGGAGTTGCTGGAAAGACTGAATAACAAAATAATGCAGAAGTTGGGTTATTCACGTGCAGAACTCTTCATCCAGCTTGATAAACCCGCACTGAAGCCTCTTCCTGAAGCCAGTTACAGTTACACCCTGGTGAAGAAAGTCAGAGTTCATGCCGATTACCACGTGGAAATCGACAAACATTACTACTCGGTTCCATGTTCGCTGTTAGGCCAGCAACTGGAAGCATGGATCTCCGGAGAACTGGTAAGACTCTTCAATCAGGGGCAGGAGGTTGCTGTGCACCCGCGCAAGCGTACTTATGGCTACAGTACCCGCAACGAGCACATGCCTGAAGCTCATCGACAGCATGCCACCTGGACGCCAGAGCGTCTTCTGGAATGGGCGGGGCACATAGGCAGTGAAACTCATAGTTATGTGCTTCATATACTGAACTCTCGTCCACATCCGGAACAAAGCTATCGCTTCTGCCTTGGACTCCTGAACCTTCATAAAAAATACAGTAAAGCCAGACTTAATGCAGCATGTGCAAGAGCTCTGAAAACAAAGGTATGGCGTCTGTCAGGTATTAAATCGATCCTGGAAAAAGGTCTGGATAAACAACCTGTTCAGGATCCAAAACCAGATCTGTTATCCACGATGGAACACGAAAACGTACGCGGCAGTGAGTATTACCACTGATACGGGATCCAATGATGAATCATCTTTACGAACAACTGACCGCACTTAAACTCACCGGCTTCCGTGATGCGCTTAAAAAGCAACTTGCTCAGCCGGGCACATACCAGGAGCTGGGCTTCGAAGAACGCCTGTCATTACTGACAGCAGAAGAACTAACCTGCCGTGAAAACAGGAAGGCAGAGCGTCTGATCAAACATGCACGGTTCAGACTTAATGCTGAGTTATCAAAGCTGGATTATCGTAACAATAGAGGGCTGGACAGGGCCCTCATCCGTTCACTCAGTCAGGGAAACTGGTTAACCCTGAAACAAAATATTTTACTGACCGGGGCCACCGGCAGCGGTAAAACGTTCCTGGCATGTGCACTTGGTCATAATGCCTGCCGACAGGGATACAAGGTCTACTATTATCGCCTTAAAGCGCTGATGGAACAGTGCTATCAGGGGCATGCTGATGGAAGATACAGCAAACTTTTGACCAGGCTGAATAATAGCGATCTGCTGCTTCTGGATGACTGGGGGCTGGAACCTCTCTCATCAGAACAGCGTAGCGACCTGCTGGAAATAGTGGATCTGATGTACCAACGAGGCTCAATCATCGTAGTGAGCCAGTTGCCGGTGGAAAACTGGTACAAAATGATCGGAGACTCCACACATGCGGATGCCATCCTAGATCGACTGGTTCATGGCAGTATCAAGATCGAACTTAAAGGAGAATCAATGCGGAAAATACAATCTCCGTTGACCGAAGGAGATCAGTGAAGGTAATTTAAAAACGGTTCTGTGAAAGTGACACGAACCGATCTCCATCGATGTTACTCACCGATCTCCTTCACGGTAATACGCAGGCTACCGTTACTTTGGTTTAGATGACCCGGCCTACCTGGTTTGGTTCGGTGAAATTGGCGTGCATGAATTCGCGTATCTGGTGAAAAACTACGTAGCTGCGGTTAACTAATTTAAGGAGTCTATCATGAAAACTTTTATCAAAACTTTACTCGTTGCTGTAACTATTCTGTTCTCTGTCTTCGCTACTGCGAAACAAGTAAAACTGCCAAATAACATCAAATACGTTAATACTACAGAAGCGTTTTCCTGTACCGAAATTGACGGTATGAATTGCCAGACAAAGAATCAGTTCAACTATAAAGATAACAGCTATGTTTTCGTGCTTGAACGTGGTGGTGCCTGGTGCTACGACTACACTGTCTCGGTAGTTAACCTGAAAACCGGGAAAGCACAAATGATTGAATACGGGGACAATCAACTGTGCTCAGGTAGCAACAAACCGTTCTTCGAAATCAAAAATGGCGTACCGACGGTAGGAGTCATCGACACATCCGGAAAACCTGTCGTTGTAGCCCAGGACAAACTTAAAATCTAAGGAGTAAACCATGCGTTTCTCTGCACATTATTAATATCAAAGGTAAATACAGCCCCAGCCATTGTTACCGGAAAGCCGCTTAATGCGTGGCTCGCCAGTGAAAGGCCTCTCAGACAATAAACCTTATTCATTTCACCCGTCAGGCCGCGTCTTCTCCGGGAGACGTGGCTTTTTCATTTATTACACCAGTAAATCTTAACCACCGATAAGGAGCAAATTATGCGACTAGCCAGTCGTTTTGGTTATACGAACCAGATACGCCGTGACCGTCCGCTGACACACGAAGAACTGATGCACTATGTTCCCAGTATTTTCGGTGAAGACCGGCATACTTCCCGCAGTAAACGATATGCGTACATTCCCACCATCACCGTACTGGAAAGCCTGCAGCGGGAAGGCTTTCAGCCATTCTTCGCCTGCCAGACCCGTGTGCGCGACCCGGGCCGCCGGGGATACACAAAACACATGCTGCGTCTGCGGCGGGCCGGAGAGATAAACGGAGAACATGTCCCTGAAATCATTCTGCTCAACTCCCATGACGGTACCTCCAGCTACCAGATGCTGCCGGGTTACTTCAGGTTCGTCTGTCAGAACGGATGCGTCTGTGGTCAGTCTCTGGGGGAAGTGCGTGTTCCGCATCGGGGAAATGTGGTGGACAGAGTCATTGAAGGGGCTTACGAGGTGGTGGGCGTGTTTGACCGGATAGAGGAGAAGCGTGATGCCATGCAGTCGCTGGTCCTGCCGCCACCGGCACGCCAGGCGCTGGCACAGGCGGCACTGACTTACCGTTATGGTGACGAACATCAGCCCGTCACCACCGCCGACATTCTGACGCCGCGACGCCGGGAGGATTACGGTAAGGACCTGAGGAGCGCATATCAGACCATCCAGGAGAATATGCTGAAAGGCGGGATTTCCGGTCGCAGTGCAAAAGGAAAACGTATCCATACCCGGGCCATTCACAGCATTCATACCGACATTAAGCTCAATCGCGCATTGTGGGTGATGGCAGAAACGATGCTGGAGAGCCTGCGCTGATGCCGTTTCCCTGAGTGAGGGAATCATTCAGCTTTCGTTCCTGAAAAACACACATTTATTTGTTATTTAAGGAGTTATCTCATGAAAACCGTTTCTCAGAATACCCCCACAATTTATTCAGCTACAACACCAGAGAATAATCCGCCTCAGTTGGTTGCCAGCCTCGTCCCTGATGAACAGCGCATCAGCTTCTGGCCGCAGCATTTTGGCCTCATTCCACAGTGGGTGACCCTGGAGCCCCGTGTCTTCGGCTGGATGGACCGTCTTTGCGAAGACTACTGCGGTGGTATCTGGAATCTGTACACCCTGAACAACGGTGGCGCATTTATGGCACCCGAACCGGATGACGATGATGACGAAACATGGGTACTGTTCAATGCCATGAACGGTAACCGCGCAGAAATGAGCCCGGAAGCCGCCGGTATTGCCGCCTGTCTGATGACGTACAGTCATCATGCCTGTCGTACGGAGAATTATGCCATGACGGTCCATTATTACCGGTTGCGGGATTACGCCCTGCAGCATCCGGAATGCAGCGCCATTATGCGCATCATCGACTGAATGGAGAGAAGCACAATGCAACAACTTTCCTTTCTGCCCGGAGAGATGACGCCCGGCGAGCGCAGCCTCATTCTGCGGGCCCTGAAAACCCTGGACCGCCATCTTCATGAACCCGGCGTGGCCTTCACCTCCACCCGTGCAGCACGGGAATGGCTGATTCTGAACATGGCGGGACTGGAGCGTGAAGAATTCCGGGTGCTGTATCTGAACAACCAGAATCAGCTGATTGCCGGTGAAACCCTCTTCACCGGCACCATCAACCGCACGGAAGTCCATCCCCGGGAAGTGATTAAACGCGCCCTGTACCACAATGCCGCTGCCGTGGTACTGGCACACAATCACCCGTCCGGTGAAGTCACACCCAGTAAGGCAGACCGGCTTATCACCGAACGTCTGGTACAGGCACTGGGCCTGGTGGATATCCGGGTGCCGGACCATCTGATAGTCGGTGGCAACCAGGTTTTCTCCTTTGCCGAACATGGTCTGCTTTAACCCTTCACAACCACATCACACCTGTTTTCACTTTTATCTTCTGTCTTCAGAGGTATCCCATTATGAAAATTATCACCCGTGGTGAAGCCATGCGTATTCACCAACAACATCCGACATCCCGTCTTTTTCCGTTCTGTACCGGTAAATACCGCTGGCACGGCAGTGCTGAAGCGTATACCGGTCGTGAAGTGCAGGATATTCCCGGTGTGCTGGCCGTGTTTGCTGAACGCCGTAAGGACAGTTTTGGTCCGTATGTCCGGCTGATGAGCGTCACCCTGAACTGAGTGGGAATTCTGATGAGCAGAATTATCGCCACTACCGGACCATTCTTAGCCGATTTTCTGTAAGGATTTTATCGTGTCAGACACACTCCCCGGGACAACACTTCCCGACGACAATCACGACCGCCCCTGGTGGGGGCTGCCCTGCACCGTGACGCCCTGTTTCGGGGCACGTCTGGTGCAGGAGGGTAACCGGTTGCATTACCTTGCCGACCGCGCCGGTATCAGGGGCCTGTTCAGCGATGCAGATGCGTACCACCTGGACCAGGCCTTTCCGCTGCTGATGAAACAACTGGAACTCATGCTCACCAGCGGTGAACTGAATCCCCGCCATCAGCATACCGTCACGCTGTATGCAAAAGGGCTGACCTGCAAAGCCGATACCCTCAGCAGTTGTGGTTACGTTTATCTGGCTGTTTATCCGACGCCCGAAATGAAAAATTAACTCTCCAGAATAGCCTTCTGCTACGGCCTGGTGTTTTCACCACGCCACTTTTCCATTTTTATATCTGCATATCAGGAAAATCTTCAGTATGAAAACATTACCTGTATTACCCGGGCAGGCGGCCAGTTCTCGCCCGTCTCCTGTTGAAATCTGGCAGATACTGCTGTCCCGACTGCTGGACCAGCACTATGGCCTCACACTGAATGACACACCTTTTGCCGATGAACGTGTGATTGAGCAGCATATTGAGGCAGGCATTTCACTGTGTGATGCGGTGAACTTTCTCGTGGAAAAATACGCGCTGGTGCGTACCGACCAGCCGGGATTCAGCGCCTGTACCCGCTCTCAGTTAATAAACAGCATCGATATCCTCCGGGCTCGCAGGGCGACCGGCCTGATGACCCGCGACAATTACAGAACGGTAAATAACATTACCCTGGGTAAGTATCCGGAGGCGAAATGATGACACTGGAAGCCGACAGCGTTAACGTACAGGCGCTGGATATGGGGCACATTGTCGTTGACATTGATGGTGTTAATATCACTGAACTGATTAATAAGGCCGCTGAAAACGGTTATTCACTCCGCGTGGTGGATGACCGTGACTCTACCGAAACACCGGCAACTTATGCCAGCCCTCACCAGTTGCTGTAAGACAATGCAGTGATACAGGGTATAGTGCCATTAACCATAGAAACAGCACTGTTGTCCTGTATTAAGCAGGCAAGAGAAGATGTCCTTACCCTGCGCCATCTGCAGCTTCTGCACCAGAACCGGTGAATCTCACTCAACAGGCTTCATTTCTCCTGACGCCAGCCTGAATACAGCTGGCGTTTTCATTTATAAACAGAAAGGAAAACCGATAATAATGGAATGGACGCCCCGACCATGAAGCAACGGTAGGATATTACTGATAAACCTTCCAGTGGAGGTGCGTTATGGCCGTTTTAACGATTAGCATTGACCTGACAAAAAATGAATTCCAAATCCACGGTCTGGGTAGGAACAGAAAAATCTAAGCTCAGAAAACGGATTAAAGTAAGCGTCAACGGAGCACCGTATTGACGCTTATTTATTGGTGAGAACTACGTTCCATGGCAGGAGTTCGTCAACACGGTTGGAGGGCCATTCCGGCAGTATGCTCAGAATATGGCGCAGATACGCTTCCGGATCGATACCGTTCAGACGGCAGGTGCCTGCTTTTCTGGCAACAAGCAGGAATCTCAGCGCTGAAGCAGGAATTAGAGGTAAAAACGCCCTACCGGGCCATGAATCACCCGGTCATTGGAGTAGTAACCAAAGCAGATTTAGCCAGCATGGAACAAATATCTTTGGTGAAAAGTTGGTTACGGGAAGCTGGAGCGCACAACGTGTTAGTAACCAGTGCAGTTAATAACAATGGAGTTACAGAACTTTTTGCCTTGCTGCATACAGAAGAAGGCTGTTGTTAATTTCGATTGGTTCTCGGATGAGAATGATGACGGTGATACACAGATAAGAATCAATGAGCAATGAGGGTTGCCGGGCAACCCTCATTGAATAAAACGGGAATTACTTCGCTTCGCCGTTTTTCATTTCGCCCATAGCTTTCAGCTTTTTGGAGATATCGCGGCGTTCTTTGGAGAGCTCGGCATTTTTGATGATGTAATCGTCAACGCGATCTTCATAGTCACCTTTCATGCTGGCGATGATGCCCTGGATTGCTTCAACGCTCATCCCCGGCTTGATGTAATCGCTCAGGTTGTCCAGCAGCAGGACGCGCTTCTGGTTGTCACGGATCTTTTTCTCAACGTCCTGAATTTCACGTTGCAGTTTGTTCTTACGACGGAACAGACGAACAAATTCCAGTACGTCCTGGAATGAAGGCTTGGTTGTTTCCATTTTTATACCCCTGATAATGTGAGAGTCGGATTCGTTTAAGCAACCGCTATTCGTTAGGGCCAACATTACTCATAGCTGCCGCAGATGACAATGCTTTTATCCCTTTTCACTATCATACCCTTTATCCTTGCTGAATCGAAGCAGCAGCAAGATGATTCTGAAGTTCAGGAATTATTTGCGCAAGGCCCGGCAAATCAGATTCGATAGCAACTCAAGCTGATGCGCCGTTTCCATGTTCAGCCACACATAACCATAGATTGGTGTTTCCACAACCTTCAGGTCATGGTGGTTATTGAGCAACTGACGCAGCTCTTCCACAGCATCGTTCAATTTTTCCGTATTGGCAAAAACCGGCTGCGGATTACCTTCGTACAGCGCATGAACAAGGCTCAGCAGTATTTGCTGCATCATGTGCTGGGTATCACGAAGTTTTTGCGCGTTCAATAACACGAAATGGCTGGGGCGCGTGGCCCAGTATGCATTGATTTGCAACTCCAGCATACAAACCAGATTGCGGTTAATGGTCTGGATACCTTCATATATCGATTTTGGAATACGGGTTTCTTTGCTGGCGGGCGCAATCAGTCCACGCATTTTCACGGCATCGGTCAGGAGTTTTTGTAGATGGCTTTCCAGACGTGGGCGTTCGAGTAAGTTCGGTGAGAATGCAGATTGATAGACCCGATTATACTCGGTCAGACTTTTCGCCAGTTGAATGCGCCAGTGGATGAACGCCCGTTGTGGCCAGATACCGGTAAACAACATTGCCAGTAAAGAGCCGAGGATCACATCGCCGCTTCGCCATAACGCCGTATCAATTTCACCTGTCGGGGAACCCACAACAATTGCCAGCGTCACCCCAATCAATAAACCTTGATACGGTTTCTTGCCCAGCGCCAGCCAACCGCAAAGGAACATGGCCGCCGCGCACCAGACTAACATCAGCGGTAACGAGATTAACTCCAGTTGCAGAGCGATAAGACCTAAAATCGAACCCAACACCGTACCGCCAATACGCTCAAAGGCGCGAGGGACAACGTTACCCCAGAACGAGATTGGCCCCATAATCACCACCATGGTGACCAGCGGCCAGGTGCTTTCCGGGATAGTAAACAGGCGGATAATGAGAAAAGTGAGCAGGAATGCCAGCGCGACCCGAGTACCATGCACAATGCGGTAATGGCGGTATACCCGGATTTCAAACGGGCTTAATGACTTATCGGCACGCACGCAGAAACTCCGTAATGAAGATTAAAAGCGCTCATAACTCATCTGTCGGCCAGAAGGCGCGCCTCTGAATTATCCGACGGACAAACCGGGAACAGTGTAATTTCCCGGCAGGAGCGAAAAAATTGAAAGGCGCATCTTACTCTTTTCGCTTTCAAAAAAAAGAGTGGTCATCGCGTTAACACACCGCCCTGAGATGAATTAGTGATGTTTTGGCTGCACCGCAACATACATTTCGATATCCCAGTACCCATCTTCCGCGCCATTGTTCAAATAAACCTCGAAGCAGGGCTTTGGTAACATTTCATAAGCACTGTCCTGCAAGAGGCTATTAAAGAACTGATACCAGGGTTTAGCAAAATCATCACCGACTACACGAGCTACCGCCACCGCATACTGACCACCTGAAATTTCTGTCAGAATGACGCCCTCACTGTTTTCGGGAAGCGTAAAGTAACCCGGCACCGTCACGACGGTGTCGCAGCGTAATTTTTCGGCGGGTGTTTCATCTGGATTGTCGTAATAGACAGCAACCCATTCCTTCGGCACAATATTTTTGCTATCTACCCACATCATCAACTGCTCAAAACCTTTCTTTACCGTCTGTTCCCACGGGCCAACGAGATGGAAACCTGCAACGGTACGTTTCTCTTCCTGCTTAATCTCGTAGTTCATGACGCCTCCATTAATACTGTTTTTATATACAGTATAGTTGCAAAATTAAAACCACAAGGAATGAGTGTTGATTATGCGAGCAGACTCGCACTCCTGCCAGTCTGCTGCAAAAGAAAGGTCAGGCCTTATGGTGGAAATAATCACTCAGGCGGGAAAACATGCCGCCTTCCCCGACAGATTCCAGGGTAACCAGCGGCCAGTGCGCCACCTGTTTATCACGGTCGTAAAGTTCAATTTCCCCTACCCGCTGATGGGCGCTAATTGGCGCGGTGAGTTCTTTACCATCAAGGGTATATTTGGCTTTGATATGTGGAATTTCGGCTTTCGGTAGTACCATCCAGAACTCTTGTTCTGTTCCCAGGGCGATATTTTCTTTATCGCCATACCAGATGCGCTCCGTACCGACCTTTTTCCCACGGTGCAAAATTTGCACCGTAGTAAAGTTTTGTTGCCCCCAACGCAGTAATTTTCTTGCCTCTTCCTCACGACCTTTTGCGCTGTCAGCACCCATTACCACTGCAATGAGACGACGCTGCCCATCTACAGCCGAAGCAATGAGATTAAACCCGGCACCAGAAGTATGACCCGTTTTCAGGCCGTCAACATTCATGGTTTTATCCCACAACAACCCGTTACGGTTTTGCTGGGTGATACCGTTCCAGGTGAGACTTTTCTCACTGTACATATGATAAAACTCGGGCTCGCCGTGGATGATAGCGCGAGAAAGCACAGCTAAATCATAAGCCGAGCTATGCTGGCCAGGTGCATCCAGGCCATGCACTGTTTCAAAATGCGTATCCTTGAGATGCAACTTCTCGGCATAGTTGTTCATCATTTCAACAAACTGCCGTTGCCCACCGGCAATATAGTCAGCCAGAGCAACACAAGCGTCATTTCCGGAATCAACAATTAAACCACGGCTTAAATCACGTACCGATACGCGATCGCCCTCTTTCAAAAACATCAGTGAAGAACCGACAAACACCGGATTATCTTTCGCCCACGCATCGCGCCCCACGGTGACAATATCGTCTGGCGTAATGCGATGACTATCGATAGCGCGATCCACGACATAACCCGTCATCAGCTTTGTCAGGCTGGCGGGATTGCGCTGTTGATGCTCATTACCCGCGGTGAGGATCTGTCCGGTGGTGTAATCCATCAGTACCCAGGACCCGGCATGAATCTCAGGAGGCTGAGGTGAAAAAGGAATGTTTTCCGCCGCAAAACCAGACGATAAGTTAAAAACGAACAAAGAAGCAGCAATAATAAGACGGCGTTTCAACAGCAAACCCTCAGGAGTTTCAAATAGCTGTTCTTTTTACGGAAATACTTATGAACTGGCTGGAATAAAGTGCAAGAAAATGTGACTACCCTCTCATTTTCATCTGACATGATCTGTTGCCACTCGCTGTCAAATTGTCGCGCTAAAGCTGATTAGCACGGTGATATTTGATACTCTGGCAGACAGCAGAAATAACGGATTTAACCTAATGATGAATGACGGTAAGCAACAATCTACCTTTTTGTTTCACGATTACGAAACCTTTGGCACGCACCCCGCGTTAGATCGCCCTGCACAGTTCGCAGCCATTCGCACCGATAGCGAATTCAATGTCATCGGCGAACCCGAAGTCTTTTACTGCAAGCCCGCTGATGACTATTTACCCCAGCCTGGAGCAGTATTAATTACCGGTATTACCCCGCAGGAAGCACGGGCGAAAGGAGAAAACGAAGCCGCGTTTACCGCCCGTATTCACTCGCTTTTTACCGTACCGAAGACCTGTATTCTGGGCTACAACAATGTGCGTTTTGATGACGAAGTCACACGCAATATCTTCTATCGCAACTTTTATGATCCTTATGCCTGGAGCTGGCAGCATGACAACTCACGCTGGGATTTACTGGATGTTATGCGTGCCTGTTATGCCCTGCGCCCGGAAGGAATAAACTGGCCTGAAAATGATGACGGTCTACCGAGCTTTCGCCTTGAGCATTTAACCAAAGCGAATGGAATTGAACATAGCAACGCCCACGATGCGATGGCTGATGTGTACGCCACTATTGCGATGGCAAAGCTGGTAAAAACGCGTCAGCCACGTCTGTTTGAATATCTCTTTACCCATCGTAATAAACACAAACTGATGGCGTTGATTGATGTTCCGCAGATGAAACCCCTGGTGCACGTTTCCGGAATGTTTGGGGCATGGCGCGGCAATACCAGCTGGGTGGCACCGCTGGCGTGGCATCCTGAAAATCGCAATGCCGTAATTATGGTGGATTTGGCAGGAGACATTTCGCCATTACTGGAACTGGATAGCGACACATTGCGCGAGCGTTTATATACTGCAAAAGCCGATCTTGGCGATAACGCCGCCGTTCCGGTTAAGCTGGTGCATATCAATAAATGTCCGGTGCTGGCCCAGGCGAATACGCTACGCCCGGAAGATGCCGACCGACTGGGAATTGATCGTCAGCATTGCCTCGATAACCTGAAAATTCTGCGTGAAAATCCGCAAGTGCGTGAAAAAGTGGTGGCGATATTCGCGGAAGCCGAACCGTTTACGCCTTCAGATAACGTGGATGCACAGCTTTATAACGGCTTTTTCAGTGACGCCGATCGCGCAGCAATGAAAATTGTGCTGGAAACCGAGCCGCGCAATTTACCGGCACTGGATATCACTTTTGTCGATAAACGGATTGAAAAGCTGTTGTTCAATTATCGGGCACGCAACTTCCCAGGGACGCTGGATTATGCCGAGCAGCAACGCTGGCTGGAGCACCGCCGCCAGGTATTCACACCAGAGTTTTTACAAGGCTATGCAGAAGAGATTCAGATGCTGGCGCAGCAGTATGCCGACGATAAAGAAAAAGTGGCGCTGTTAAAAGCGCTTTGGCAGTACGCGGAAGAGATCGTCTAGTTTGAAGCCTCCGCCGCTGATACGGCGGAGGACAATGTTGGGTCAGGCTTTTTGAACGGTGATGCTCCACGCAGCATCGCCAATCTGCTGATAATCGGTGATGGCATGTCCTTCTTCTGCCGCCCATTGTGGGATTGCTTCTGTTGCCTGGGTGCAATCAAACTCAATTACCAACTCATCGCCGCTGGTCATTTCTGCCAGTGCTGCTTTTGCTTCTATGAGTGGAAACGGACAGACCTGCGTCACCACATCCAGCTTTTTAATCGCCATCTTTACACCTTACTTAATTTGCCGCAGCAGTTGCCAGTCGCGCCTTACGCTGCGGTCGAACATACACAAGCCAGGACGCAGTCCAGACTCCGAGAATCATAAATACAAGGCCAATCCAGCCCTGCCAGGTCATCATTGCAGTCATAACCAGTCCATTACCGATAGAGCAACCACCTGCAATACTGGCACCGAAGCCCATCAGTACACCACCTAACCCGCTACGTACTGTTGTTTGTGCATCAGCTGCGCGAACGCGGAACTCACGGCTCGCTTTGGCTGCAATAAATGACCCCACGAAGATCCCTAACACCAGGAAAACGCCCCAGTTAATGTATTTCACGTCACCCGCGACCAGAAATTGCAGAATATTGGCCGTTGGGGAAGTGATTCCTAACCCAAACATGCGTCCGGTTGCTTCACTCAGGGGCCAGGCTAAAAGCGCAATCAAACCGATGAGTACAGCAGTGACAAAGGGATGCCAGCGTTTTTCAAACAGAATATGAGCGATCCCAGTTCGGCGCGGCGGTAAGGTCGCGACTTTCAGTTTTGGCTTCTTCAACTCTTTCATCACCACCCAGAGCGTTATCACCAGCAAAACGGCAACCAACGGCCAAACAGACAAATTAAAAGTCTCAGCAATAGAGTTATGTTCAGTACTGTAGTGCTGCAAGGTTTGATTTAAACCACTGGCATGTGGAGAACGCATCACCGCACTCATCACCATATAAGTGGAAAGCGCGATCCAACTGCCGATCAATCCCTCACCCGCGCGATACCAGGTCCCGGTGGCACATCCACCCGCCAGAACAATTCCCAGCCCGAAGATATACCCACCTATAACAGTACCAAGCCACGGGAACGCCCCGGCTTCGTAAGTCAGTAGGCCCGCCTGAATTAACGCAAAAACCCCCACGCTTTGTACCGAAATTGCAATCAGCAAGGCGTAAAACATGCGATTATTTTTCGCGATATACATATCGCGAAAACCACCTGTCAGGCAAAAACGCCCACGCTGCATGACAAATCCCAGCAGAGCACCACAAATTAGCCCGCTTAATATCATTGAAAACATAAATTAATTAACCAGATGAATGTTAATAGGGAAATTATTCATGACTGGTGGAATGCAGACCAATAACCAAATTCTCTAAATTAGAACAAATGGTTATTAATGAGGATTTCGATAAAAAAGAATAAAAAAACCGGAGCCAAATATTCATTCGACTCCGGTTTATTATTAGAAAAGATGATTATGCAACGTCTTCGTACTGCGGAACCGGGTTACGGAAGCTCTTGGTGACGCAAGCCAGGTAAATCAGACCGATAGCAGCCCAGATCAGACCCAGAACCATTGAGCTTTCTTCCAGGTTAACCCACAGCGCACCAACGGTCAGCGCACCACACATCGGCAGGAACAGATACTGGAAGTGATCTTTCAGCGTCTTATTACGCTTCTCACGGATCCAGAACTGCGAGATGACCGACAGGTTAACGAAGGTAAACGCCACCAGCGCACCAAAGTTGATCAGCGCCGTAGCCATTACCAGGTCGAAGTTGATTGCCAGCAAGGCAATCGCGCCAACCAGGATGATGTTCATCGCCGGAGTACGCCATTTCGGGTGTACATAACCGAAGAAGCTTTTCGGGAACACGCCGTCACGACCCATTACGTACATCAGACGCGCTACGCCTGCGTGCGCCGCCATACCGGACGCCAGTACGGTAATGGTGGAGAAGATCAGCGCGCCAACCTGGAACGCTTTACCCGCAACGTACAGCATGATTTCAGGCTGTGACGCATCCGGATCTTTAAAGCGAGAGATATCCGGGAAGTACAGCTGCAGGAAGTAAGTTGCAAAGATGAAGATCATGCCGCCAATCAGCGCGGTCAGGAAAATCGCACGCGGGATCACGCGCTCTGCATCTTTGGTTTCTTCCGACAGGTTGCTGATGCCGTCAAAGCCGGTAAAGGAGAAGCACAGGATTGTCGCCCCGGTAATCATCGGGATAACATGCGCATCGCCAGACCAGAACGGACGAGTGCTCGCCAGCGTACCAGCGCCTTCACCTTCAAATACGCCATAAACAACCATGCCCAGAATCACCGCGATCAGCACTACCTGCAACACGACGATTACAGTGTTGAAGTTCGCTACGGATTTCAGACTACGCAGGTTAAAGGCGGTCATAAAGGCCACCAGCGCCACCACAAACATCCACGATGGGATGGAAGGCACCAGAGCTTCAAAATAGATTTTCGCCAGCAGAATGTTGATCATCGGCGCGAACAGATAGTCGAGCAGAGAAGACCAACCCACCATAAAGCCGACAGTCGGGCTAATGGATTTCTGGGCGTAAGTATATGCAGAGCCAGCAGAAGGATAGCGGCGAACCAGCTTCCCGTAGCTCAGAGCCGTAAACAGGATCGCAATCAATGCGAACGCATAGGCTGTCGGCACATGACCATCCGTGAGGCCTGAAACGATACCAAAAGTATCAAACAGCGTCATCGGCTGCATATAGGCAAGACCCATCATTACAACCGGAACTAACGTAAGCGTTTTACGCAATTCCACGCGAGAGGTGTTTGGAGTAACGTTATGCGACATGGTCATTCTCCTTTACGGTGATAACCGTCGCGTAAGCAAAAAATTGCCCCATTTTTTTGGATTCCTCAGCGACAACAACTGTCGATTTTTAGTAAATATCTATCCGGTACGAAGCCCGGCCTCTTGGTATGAATGATTGGTTTGAAGCAAAAAATAACCGACGCTGATGAAACGTCGGTTTTTAGTCATTTTTTGACAGCGGCGCATTGTGCCTAAATGGGGGGGAAATGACAAGAGAATGAGAGGCTTGTCATAATAATTTTTCTTTAAATGGCTGATTTTCCGTCATCAGATTTTGCATAAACACCGGCGATCGCACTATTTGCTAAAATTTCGTCCCGCCACCAACCACTGGCAAGCCCCGCGGTCTGTTCATTCCAGCCAATCCAGACGGGTTCAAAGAGGGTTTGGGCGACCACTTTCTTCTCGATTAACGCACCACTATCGAGAAAACGTTGCGCCAGATAACGGGGTAAATAGCCGCAGCCGAGGCCGCTAATTTGCAGCTCCAGCTTGGTTTTAAAATCGAAAACGGTAATAGCTTCTTGTTCGTCGAGAAGTTGTGAGGCCGTAGAAGCGCCGGCCTGTGCAGTGTCCCCCACCACAATCGCCCGATATCGTTTAATGATACGACGGTTTAACGGTTCTTCTTCCAGGGCTAACGGATGATGAGGCGCGACCGCAAAGACTTGTTCCAGATCGCCCAACCGAGAGAAACCAAACTCACTGGAAGATGGTGGCTCATGCATCGCGCCAACAATAATATCCGCTCGCCCCTGAGTCAGGGCATCCCATGAACCACCGAGTACACCATTGATAAACTTCAGGCGCGTCACGCTATGATGTTGATAAAAAGCCTCAATGAGTGGCGCAAGCAGAGAAAAAGGGAAGGTGTCGTCCACGCCAATCACCAGCTCGTTTTCCCAGCCTTCATGCAGTTTGATCGCCTGCTTTTCCAGTTCTCGCACGGTATGCAGAACTTCCCGCCCCTTCTCTAATAACATTTTTCCGGTGCGGGTGAATTTAGCGCGGTGTCCGCTGCGATCAAGCAATTGAATATTAAGGTCGCTTTCCAGCTTGTGAACGGTGTAACTCAGAGCGGACGGCGTCTTGTAGAGTTTGGCCGACGCCGCCGCAAAACTGCCTTCTTTTTCTAAGGCATCGAGGATCATCAACACATCCAGCAGTGGTTTCATACACGCCCCCTTGCAGTATATGCGGCGTCCTGCTGGCGTGATCGTTTACTCCAGCGGCATTACCAGCGGATCGGGATACTGGTATTCAAATCCCAGTTCATTACAAATCCGACTGCCATCAATAATCTTACCTTTGCCGCTGTCCAGACTATTTCTGAACTGCGGAGGTTCCAGCCCCAATAAACGGGCCATCTGCGGATAGAAAACATTACGCGCAGGGTGAGCTGGCGCACATATATTATAGATGTGTCCGCCTTTAGGTGCCTGTAACAACAGAGTGATAGCGCCAATAACATCTTCTAAATGGACTAAATTAACACCATGTTCACCATCAGGGGCGGTTTTTCCGGCAAAGAAGCGTCCGGGATGACGTCCCGGTCCGACCAGGCCCGCAAGACGCAGAATATCGACCGAAGTACCGGGTAAATTGTGCAGCCAGTCTTCGAGTTCTTCTAATACTCGTCCACTGTTGGTCACCGGATTACGCGGGGTGGTTTCTTTCACCGTGCCTTGCGCGTCGCCATAGACAGATGTCGAGCTGGTAAAAATAATGCGGGGAATACGATGGGCCAGCGCGCTATCCACTAACTCTTGTACCGCTTGTAAATAGAACTCATCGCCGGGGCCGCTACGACGTGCCGGAAGCGTAATGACCAGCGCATCGGCATCCATCAGGGCATCCAGATCGTCAGAATCGCAAACTAACTCAGGCTCCATGCGAAGCAGATAGCTATCAATGCCACTCATTCGGGCCGCTTCGACACCATCTTGTGTGGTTTTACTCCCGGTGACTTGCCAGCCTCGCGCTGAAAGTGACATCGCCAGCGGCATGCCTAACCACCCTAACCCGACAATTGCGACCTTTTTCATCCGTTATCTCCTGATACACCTTAGATCTATAAGGCTACGCTAGCGTATCAAAACTGACAATTCATTCTATGAATGAATCTGTTCAATAATGATAACGACATGCTGCAATGAGCAGTGAATCATCAGTAACCGCGTATACCAGACGGTGCTCCTCTGTAATGCGTCGGGACCAGAAACCTGACAAATTATGTTTCAGGGGTTCTGGTTTCCCCTTACCTTCAAATGGTGTTCTGCGGGTATCTTTGATAAGTTCATTGATCTTTTTAACAATTCGCTTATCTGTTTCCTGCCAGTACAGATAATCATCCCATGATTCCTCAGACCAGATTAGTTTCACTCAATAATGTCCTTTTCCGTTCCTTTGCCTGATTTCAGGCTATCGATTGAGTCCATCAATCTCCGGGCGTTAGCGGGGGAACGCAGTAGATAAGCCGTCTCTTCCAGCGAGTTGTATTCTTCGAGTGACATCAGAACACAAGCCTCTCCATTCTGACGAGTAATGAGGATCGGGGCATGATCTTCAACGGCTTTCATCATTGTTGCCGACAAATTCTGACGCGCTTCGCTGTAGCTAATTGTACGCATGTCAATCTCCTCTTTTGTACAGTTCATTGTACAATGATGGGTGTTAATTCACTATTTATTAATTAGTTTGTAGATCAAGACATTGCCAGCGAGACGAAAAATCAGACTTTGCTCTTTTTGGTGCTGTCAAGTTAGAGGACAGTCCTCTTAGCCCCCTCCTTTCCCCGCTCATTCATTAAACAAATCCATCGCCATAAAATATATAAAAAAGCCCTTGCTTTCTAACGTGAAAGTGGTTTAGGTTAAAAGACATCAGTTGAATAAACATTCACAGAGACTTTTATGACACGCGTTCAATTTAAACACCACCATCATCACCATCATCCTGACTAGTCTTTCAGGCGATGTGTGCTGGAAGACATTCAGATCTTCCAGTGGTGCATGAACGCATGAGAAAGCCCCCGGAAGATCACCTTCCGGGGGCTTTTTTATTGCGCGGTTGATAACGGTTCAGACAGATTTAAAGAGGAATAACAAAATGACAGACAACACTCGTTTACGCATAGCTATGCAGAAATCCGGCCGTTTAAGTGATGACTCACGTGAATTGCTGGCGCGCTGTGGCATTAAAATCAATCTTCACACCCAGCGCCTGATCGCGATGGCAGAAAACATGCCGATTGATATTCTGCGCGTGCGTGACGACGACATTCCCGGTCTGGTAATGGACGGCGTGGTGGACCTTGGGATTATCGGCGAAAACGTGCTGGAAGAAGAACTGCTTAACCGCCGCGCCCAGGGTGAAGATCCGCGCTACTTTACCCTGCGTCGTCTGGATTTTGGCGGTTGTCGTCTCTCGCTGGCAACGCCGGTTGATGAAGCCTGGGACGGCCCGCTCTCCTTAAACGGTAAACGTATCGCCACCTCTTATCCTCACCTGCTCAAGCGTTATCTCGACCAGAAAGGCATCTCTTTTAAATCCTGCTTACTGAACGGTTCTGTTGAAGTCGCCCCGCGTGCCGGACTGGCGGATGCGATTTGCGATCTGGTTTCCACCGGTGCCACGCTGGAAGCAAACGGCCTGCGCGAAGTCGAAGTTATCTACCGCTCGAAAGCTTGCCTGATCCAACGCGATGGCGAAATGGAAGAATCCAAACAGCAACTGATCGACAAACTGCTGACCCGTATTCAGGGTGTGATCCAGGCGCGCGAATCAAAATACATCATGATGCACGCACCGACCGAACGTCTGGATGAAGTCATCGCCCTGCTGCCAGGTGCCGAACGCCCAACCATTCTGCCGCTGGCGGGTGACCAACAACGCGTAGCGATGCACATGGTCAGTAGCGAAACCCTGTTCTGGGAAACGATGGAAAAACTGAAAGCGCTGGGTGCCAGTTCAATCCTGGTCCTGCCGATTGAGAAGATGATGGAGTGATCGCCATGAGCTTTAACACAATCATTGACTGGAATAGCTGTACTGCGGAGCAACAACGCCAGCTATTAATGCGCCCGGCGATCTCCGCTTCTGAAAGCATTACCCGCACTGTTAACGATATTCTCGATAACGTGAAAGCACGCGGCGATGAGGCCCTGCGGGAATACAGCGCGAAGTTTGATAAAACCACGGTTACCGCGCTGAAGGTGTCTGCAGAGGAAATTGCCGCCGCCAGCGAACGCCTGAGCGACGAGCTAAAACAGGCGATGGCGGTGGCAGTAAAGAATATTGAAACCTTCCACACTGCGCAAAAACTGCCGCCGGTAGATGTAGAAACTCAGCCAGGCGTACGTTGTCAGCAAGTCACGAGCCCGGTGGCTTCGGTAGGTTTGTATATTCCTGGCGGCTCCGCCCCGCTCTTCTCAACGGTATTAATGCTGGCAACTCCGGCGCGTATTGCGGGCTGTAAAAAAGTGGTGCTGTGCTCACCGCCGCCGATTGCCGATGAGATCCTTTATGCGGCGCAGCTGTGCGGTGTACAGGACGTGTTTAACGTCGGCGGCGCACAGGCCATTGCCGCACTGGCGTTTGGTACTGAATCTGTGCCAAAAGTGGACAAAATCTTCGGGCCAGGCAACGCCTTTGTCACCGAGGCAAAACGCCAGGTAAGCCAGCGTCTGGACGGTGCGGCGATCGATATGCCCGCAGGCCCGTCGGAAGTGCTGGTGATTGCCGACAGCGGCGCTACGCCAGATTTCGTGGCTTCTGATTTGCTTTCTCAGGCTGAACACGGCCCGGACTCTCAGGTGATTTTACTGACGCCCGATGCTGATATGGCGCGTCGCGTTGCCGAAGCTGTCGAACGCCAGCTGGCAGAACTGCCGCGTGCCGAAACCGCACGTCAGGCACTGAGCGCCAGCCGCCTGATCGTGACTAAAGATTTAGCGCAGTGCGTAGAGATTTCCAACCAGTACGGCCCGGAGCACCTGATCATTCAGACCCGCAACGCCCGCGAACTGGTCGATGGCATCACCAGCGCCGGTTCGGTATTTCTTGGTGACTGGTCACCGGAATCGGCAGGCGACTATGCCTCCGGCACTAACCATGTTCTACCGACTTACGGTTACACCGCCACCTGTTCCAGCCTCGGGCTGGCAGATTTCCAGAAGCGCATGACCGTGCAGGAACTCTCGAAAGAAGGCTTTTCCGCGCTGGCTTCGACCATTGAAACACTGGCCTCCGCCGAGCGCCTGACCGCCCATAAAAATGCCGTTACTTTGCGTGTTAACGCCCTTAAGGAGCAAGCATGAGCACCGTGACTATTACCGATTTAGCGCGTGAAAACGTCCGCAACCTGACGCCGTATCAGTCAGCGCGTCGTCTGGGCGGTAACGGCGATGTCTGGCTGAACGCCAACGAATACCCCACTGCCGTGGAGTTTCAGCTTACTCAGCAAACGCTCAACCGCTACCCGGAATGCCAGCCGAAAGCGGTGATTGAAAATTACGCGCAATATGCAGGCGTAAAACCGGAGCAGGTGCTGGTCAGCCGTGGCGCGGACGAAGGTATTGAACTGCTGATTCGCGCTTTTTGCGAACCGGGTAAAGACGCCATCCTCTACTGCCCGCCAACGTACGGCATGTACAGCGTCAGCGCCGAAACGATTGGCGTCGAGTGCCGCACAGTGCCGACGCTGGACAACTGGCAACTGGACTTACAGGGCATTTCCGACAAGCTGGACGGCGTAAAAGTGGTCTATGTTTGCAGCCCCAACAACCCGACCGGGCAACTGATCAACCCGCAGGATTTTCGCACCCTGCTGGAGTTAACGCGCGGTAAGGCGATTGTGGTTGCCGATGAAGCCTATATAGAGTTTTGTCCACAGGCATCGCTGGCTGGCTGGCTGGCGGAATATCCGCACCTGGCTATTTTGCGCACACTGTCGAAAGCTTTTGCTCTGGCGGGGCTTCGTTGCGGATTTACGCTGGCAAACGAAGAGGTCATCAACCTGTTAATGAAAGTGATCGCCCCCTACCCGCTCTCGACGCCGGTTGCCGACATTGCGGCCCAGGCGTTAAGCCCGCAGGGGATCGTCGCCATGCGTGAGCGGGTGGCGCAAATTATTGCAGAACGCGAATATCTGATTGCCGCATTGAAAGAGATCCCCTGCGTGGAGCAGGTTTTTGACTCTGAAACCAACTACATTCTGGCGCGCTTTAAAGCCTCCAGCGCAGTGTTTAAATCTTTGTGGGATCAGGGCATTATCTTACGTGATCAGAATAAACAACCCTCTTTAAGCGGCTGCCTGCGAATTACCGTCGGAACCCGTGAAGAAAGCCAGCGCGTCATTGACGCCTTACGTGCGGAGCAAGTTTGATGAGTCAGAAGTATCTTTTTATCGATCGCGATGGAACCCTGATTAGCGAACCGCCGAGTGATTTTCAGGTGGACCGTTTTGACAAACTCGCCTTTGAACCGGGCGTGATCCCGCAGCTGCTGAAGCTGCAAAAAGCGGGCTACAAGCTGGTGATGATCACCAATCAGGATGGTCTGGGAACACAAAGTTTCCCGCAGGTGGATTTCGATGGCCCGCACAACCTGATGATGCAGATCTTCACCTCGCAAGGCGTGCAGTTTGATGAAGTGCTGATTTGTCCGCACCTGCCCGCCGATGAGTGCGACTGCCGTAAGCCGAAAGTAAAACTGGTGGAGCGTTATCTGGCTGAGCAAGCGATGGATCGTGCCAATAGTTATGTGATTGGCGATCGCGCGACCGATATTCAGCTGGCGGAAAACATGGGCATTAATGGTTTACGCTACGACCGCGAAACCCTGAACTGGCCAATGATTGGCGAGCAGCTCACTAAACGAGACCGTTACGCCCATGTAGTGCGCAACACCAAAGAGACACAAATTGACGTCCAGGTGTGGCTGGATCGCGAAGGTGGCAGCAAGATTAACACCGGCGTTGGCTTCTTTGATCATATGCTGGATCAGATCGCCACCCACGGCGGTTTCCGTATGGAAATCAACGTCAAAGGCGACCTCTATATCGACGATCACCACACCGTCGAAGATACCGGCCTGGCGCTGGGCGAAGCGTTAAAAATCGCCCTTGGCGACAAACGCGGTATTTGCCGCTTTGGTTTTGTACTGCCGATGGACGAATGCCTTGCCCGCTGCGCGCTGGATATCTCTGGTCGCCCGCACCTGGAATATAAAGCTGAATTTACCTACCAGCGCGTGGGCGATCTCAGCACCGAGATGATCGAGCACTTCTTCCGTTCGCTCTCATACACTATGGGCGTGACCCTGCACCTGAAAACCAAAGGTAAAAACGATCACCACCGAGTAGAGAGCCTGTTCAAAGCTTTTGGTCGCACCCTGCGCCAGGCCATCCGCGTGGAAGGCGACACCCTACCCTCGTCGAAAGGAGTGCTGTAATGAACGTGGTGATCCTTGATACCGGCTGCGCCAATTTGAACTCGGTGAAGTCTGCCATTGCGCGTCACGGTTATGAACCCAAAGTTAGCCGTGACCCGGACGTCGTGTTGCTGGCCGATAAACTGTTTTTACCCGGCGTTGGCACCGCGCAAGCGGCGATGGACCAGGTGCGTGAGCGCGAGTTGTTTGATCTCATCAAAGCCTGTACCCAACCGGTGCTGGGCATCTGCTTAGGGATGCAACTGCTGGGGCGGCGCAGCGAAGAGAGCAACGGCGTCGATTTGCTGGGCATCATCGACGAAGACGTGCCGAAAATGACCGACTTTGGTCTGCCGCTGCCACATATGGGCTGGAACCGCGTTTACCCGCAGGCAGGCAACCGCCTGTTTCAGGGGATTGAAGACGGCGCGTACTTTTACTTTGTTCACAGCTACGCAATGCCGGTCAATCCGTGGACCATCGCCCAGTGTAATTACGGCGAACCGTTCACCGCGGCGGTACAAAAAGATAACTTCTACGGCGTGCAGTTCCACCCGGAGCGTTCTGGTGCCGCTGGCGCTAAGTTGCTGAAAAACTTCCTGGAGATGTGATGATTATTCCGGCATTAGATTTAATCGACGGCACCGTGGTGCGTCTCCATCAGGGCGATTACGGCAAACAACGCGATTACGGTAACGACCCGCTGCCGCGCTTACAGGATTACGCCGCGCAGGGTGCCGAAGTGTTGCATCTGGTGGATCTGACCGGAGCAAAAGATCCGGCTAGACGTCAAATCCCGCTGATTAAAACCCTGGTGGCGGGCGTTAACGTTCCGGTGCAGGTTGGCGGCGGCGTGCGTAGCGAAGAAGACGTGGCGGCGTTACTGGAAGCGGGCGTTGCGCGCGTGGTGGTCGGCTCCACCGCGGTGAAATCACCAGAAATGGTGAAGGTCTGGTTTGAACGTTTTGGTGCCGATGCCTTAGTGCTGGCGCTGGATGTCCGTATTGACGAGCAAGGCAACAAGCAGGTGGCAGTCAGCGGCTGGCAAGAGAACTCGGGCGTTTCACTGGAACAACTGGTGGAAACCTATCTGCCCGTCGGCCTGAAACATGTGCTGTGTACCGATATCTCGCGAGACGGCACGCTGGCAGGTTCTAACGTCTCTTTATATGAAGAAGTTTGCGCCAGATATCCGCAGGTGGCATTTCAGTCCTCCGGCGGTATTGGCGACATTGATGATGTTGCTGCTCTACGTGGTACTGGCGTGCGCGGCGTAATAGTTGGTCGGGCATTACTGGAAGGTAAATTCACCGTGAAGGAGGCCATCGCATGCTGGCAAAACGCATAATTCCATGTCTCGACGTTCGTGATGGTCAGGTGGTGAAAGGCGTACAGTTTCGCAACCATGAAATCATTGGCGATATTGTACCGCTGGCAAAACGCTACGCCGAAGAAGGCGCTGACGAACTGGTGTTCTACGATATCACAGCCTCCAGTGATGGACGCGTGGTAGATAAAAGCTGGGTATCCCGCGTGGCGGAAGTGATCGACATCCCGTTCTGCGTGGCGGGTGGGATTAAGTCGCTGGATGACGCCGCGAAAATTCTTTCTTTTGGCGCGGATAAAATTTCCATTAACTCCCCTGCGCTGGCGGACCCGACGTTAATTACTCGCCTGGCCGATCGCTTTGGAGTGCAGTGTATTGTGGTCGGTATTGATACCTGGTACGACGCCGAAACCGGTAAATATCATGTGAATCAATATACCGGCGATGAAAGTCGCACCCGCGTCACTCAGTGGGAAACACTCGACTGGGTACAGGAAGTGCAAAAACGTGGAGCCGGAGAAATCGTCCTCAACATGATGAATCAGGACGGCGTGCGTAACGGTTACGACCTGGAACAACTGAAAAAAGTGCGTGAAGTTTGCCACGTCCCGCTGATTGCCTCCGGTGGCGCGGGCACCATGGAACACTTCCTCGAAGCCTTCCGCGATGCCGACGTTGACGGCGCGCTGGCAGCTTCTGTATTCCACAAACAAATAATCAATATTGGTGAATTAAAAGCGTACCTGGCAACACAGGGCGTGGAGATCAGGATATGTTAACAGAACAACAACGTCGCGAACTGGACTGGGAAAAAACCGACGGACTGATGCCGGTGATTGTGCAACACGCGGTATCCGGCGAAGTGCTAATGCTTGGCTATATGAACCCGGAAGCCTTAGACAAAACCCTCGAAAGCGGCAAAGTCACTTTCTTCTCGCGCACTAAACAACGACTGTGGACCAAAGGCGAAACGTCGGGCAATTTTCTCAATGTGGTGAGTATTGCCCCGGACTGCGACAACGACACGTTACTGGTGCTGGCGAATCCCATCGGGCCAACCTGCCACAAAGGCACCAGCAGCTGCTTCGGCGACACCGCTCACCAGTGGCTGTTCCTGTATCAACTGGAACAACTGCTCGCCGAACGCAAATCTGCCGACCCGGAAACCTCTTACACAGCCAAACTGTATGCCAGCGGCACCAAACGCATTGCGCAGAAAGTGGGCGAAGAAGGGGTGGAAACCGCACTGGCCGCGACGGTAAATGACCGCTTTGAGCTGACCAACGAGGCATCTGATTTGATGTATCACCTGCTGGTGCTGTTGCAGGATCAGGGGCTGGATCTCGGAGAAGTGATTGATAATCTGAAGAATCGGCATTAACGCGTTGGCCCCCGCAGCAACGGCGGGGGTAGCAGCTCTCAGGATTTGCTTTCCAGCAATGTAGTGTAGAGATTGACATAGGCGTCAATCATATGGTCGGCAGTAAACATCTCTTCAAAACGACGACGCGAGTTTTCGCCATAGCGGTTGGAGGTTTCCTCGTTATTCCAGAGCTCATTCATCGCCTCTACTAGCGCCTGGCTATCATTCGGCGGAATCACGCAACCACTCACTTTGTCCTGGTTAATGAAAGAGGTACCTGTACCAATCTCGCAAGAGATCAGTGGCCTTGCGAAGCGTGCGCCTTCCAATAACGTAATGCCAAACGCCTCAGAGCGCAGGTGCGAGGGGAATACCACGCCCCGGCAGAGCTGGAAGAGAATGTACTTATCTTCGTCGTTGAGCATGCCGGTAAACATCACATTGCTCAGCCCGCGCTGCTGCGCTTCACGCCGCACTTCCGATTCCAGCGGCCCGCCCCCTACAACCACCACTGGCAGTCGGCTACACTCAGCGGCATCCATCAGAATATGCAGCCCTTTGTAATAGCGGAAAGTGCCGACGAAGAGAAAGAACTTATCGCCGACAGTTTCCCGCCAGTGCGCGACCCTCTGCGGATCGTGCTGCACGTCCTGCTGCTCCAGACCAAACGGGATCACCACCGTTTTATCCAGATATTTTTTCAGGGTCTGGCTGGAAGCCACGTAATTGGGCGACGAGGCAACGATGCAATCTACGCCGCTGAGAAATCGCTCCTGCAGCGGCTGGTACAGCTTCATTAACCGTTTTTGTTTCACTATATCAGAGTGATAGGTCACCACAGTCCTGGCGTCAGGCCGCGCCGAAAGATGCAGCATATCCATAAAGGGAAACGGAAAATGGTAGTTGATGATATCGTAGTCATCTTTAATCAGCTTAAAACGCTTTAACGCTTTCAGCGAAAACGGCGTGGAGGCAATTTCAAAAAGCTGTTTATTATAAATGACCCGATGATCTTCGTAAGCGACAGGACCTGTATCTTTGTCCGGGCTAAAAGTGAAAACATCGGCTGCGATTCCCCGGCGGGCGCAGCCCTGACTTAGCTGATAAATGACCTGCTCAATACCGCCGTAGGTAACGGGATAGTAAGTCTTATAGACGTGTAGAACTCTCAACTGACACCCTTAGAGTAATTTATAGGCGTTAATGGTCTGGGTCGCACAGTTCTCCCACGAAAACTGTTTCGCCTGAGCAAGACCGCGCGCGGTGGCGATTTCCCGCCAGCTATCATCCTGCAGGCTCTGCAAAATTTGTGCGCTAATCGCGTCTATATCATTAGGATCGGCAACGAGGCCGGCATCGCCAACAACCTCAGGCAAAGAGGTGACATTGGAGCATACTACCGGCACACCGCAAGACATCGCTTCAAGAATAGGTAAACCGAATCCCTCGTAGAAGGAGGGATAAACAAAGACTCTGGCCGCTGCATACAGATACGGCAGGTCTTCATCCGGAACATATCCGAGATAACGGATCCAGCCTTCCCGAGTACCGCGCTCGACTAACTGCCACAGCACATCGTCTTCCCAGCCGCGATAGCCGCTAAGGATTAGCGGATAGCGCATGCGGATCTCCATCGGTAGCAACTGATAGGCATGCAGCAGGCCACGGATATTTTTACGTGGCTCCATGGTGCCGATATATAGCGCGTAGGCCTGCCACGCCAGCTGATATTTCTGCAGTACCGGCAGACACTCTGCCGGGCTGCGTGGGATATAGTCACTGCTGCAGGCTAGCTTGGTGGTTACGATCCGCTCCGCCGGATAGTTGAACAAGCGGATAATTTCACTGCGCGAGAAATCAGAAACAGTCAGGATCAGCTTTGCCGAATCCAGACTCTCATGCAGGGACTTCTCCATATAGCGAACCCGATCTTTTGGATGATATTCCGGGCAGGTAAAAATGGATATGTCATGAAACGTGGTCACGGCGCGTTCCAGTTTATGCGGCAGATAAAAATTGGGGCCATGGTAGATATAATCCTTATAGTCGCGCAATGCCCACGCCTGGCGCCGCGGATGCAGCAAGCGATAAGCCTCAATCAACAGCGTCTGTCGGCGTAGAAACGCCGACAGACGACCATGATTGCTGGCTTTGGTATCGCTTTTATTCTCCACCAAAGGGATCTGTTCGATAAACGACGCACCGTGAAATAGCTTTAATTCTTCAATTTCGCGGGCGACCGCCAGCCGCTTAACCAGCTCCAGGGAATACCGACCGATGCCCGTTAATGGGTATTTAATTGGCTCAGTAGCAAAAATAATTTTCATAATAAATGACACATTATCTAACCCCTCTTGTATTCAAAGGCAAAAAATACAAGAGCGATTTTTTTATTTAAAATATTTAGCTTTAGCTAAGCCTTGACACATATTAACCAGACGGCGTGAAACAGCTTGATAATCATGTTGTTCCCGCCATGCATCGGCACGTTGTTGAGTCCTGGTTGCCCAAGCGTCCTGTTCACGGATGGAATTCAGGATCCGGTCAATCCCCTGACTGATATCATCGACGCTGCATCCATCAAATTTAAAGACGGCATCGTCCAAATCATCAAATATCGCCAGGGGCGTTACCGCAACAGGTTTTTGAGTCGCCATACCATAACGTACCGCCCCGCTAGCAGACTCCCCAGTATTCTGATAAGCAAAAATCAGAAGATCGGCTTCTGAAAGCAACCGCAGACTCTCCGCATCAGGTAGGAAATCATTATGCATATCAATCAGATCGGTAACACCTAACCGCTGAGCAGCCGCTTTAAGCTCTGCCACCAGATCGCGTGACTCCCCAACAGGATACTCTGCGTTCACCAGTCGTAAACGAACCGGTTTACCGGCTTGCTTGAGTCTATGGACGGATTCTACTAGTTCCATCAGGCCCTTATGCGGTAAGCAGAAGCCATAGCTCGCAATTAGCGGTAAAGACTGCTGTTGACGCGTAACGCTCGCTGCGGAGTAGTTGATAACGCCGTGCGGGAATAAAGCAACATTCGCAGTTAAGCCTAAATCTTTAAGGCGGTTCATATCGGCAATCGAATGCACCAACAACCGGTCGCAAAGTGCCAGCGCCTCTTTCATTTCAGCAAGACGGAAATTCCAGCTCGGCTCTTTTTCCAGCGGATCCACAGTTGAGTGCATCGTCATAACAACTGAACGACCGGCGTCATGCTGGCGACGAATAAACGCCGACAGTTCTCGATGATTAAAGAATCCATAGTTGAATTGGATCACGATGACATCGAGTCTCAGAGCATCAATGTGTGGCTGGAGGTTTTCCAGATAGTTGCTCTCTTTACCTACAATCCAGTTGCGAAGTACAAACTCTTCGTCTGCACACACAAGATCGCCAGCGCTGACCTGGGGAGCAAAAACAACATCCGCGCCATGAGGTGCGCTCTCCACCAGATGCTGGGAATAGGTTGCGATCCCACATTTCGTGTTCCAGGTCGTCAACCAGCCAATGCGCGCCCGATGCTGTGCAATATCAATATGCCCACGCAGAGTCTTGACCGCCTGGCAAGAACGATCAGCCACCGCTTTCCAGGTAAACTGCTGCAGAAGAAGCTCGCGACCAGCATCGGCCATGTCACGCAGCACTGATTTATCGGTTGAGGCTGCCGCTTTTAATGCATCTGTTAAGTTGTCAATATCCACACTGGCCCAGGCTGAGGAAAACAGACCAAAGTGCGTTTTTACCCGAGTGAACTGATAGTCAACCAGCCATGAATTTTGTGAATTAACAAAATCAAGTTGCCCGCTCCAATTGGTGACGATAGCCGGTAGCCCACTCAGCATTGCTTCAGCAATAGGTAAACCAAAGCCTTCAGCGCAACCTGGAGCAACCAAAACATCACAGCTTTCATAAAGCCCTTTAAGCTCGGTGGCTGACATATCCTCTTTGATCACTTCAACTTTGGGATAGTCTATGAATTGAGCCTGGGCCTGAGCCAGCCATGCGTCAATTTCATTGTGCGGATTGTTAAAAGTCTTAATGATTAAGATAACATTGTCACGACGAGTGAACGCCCTCCCCCAAGCCTGAAGCATTGCCTGTATCCCTTTGCGAGGGAAACAAGAAGAGACATGAAGGAAACGGAATGTTCCGTGATCCACATCTTTTGTCGTCTCGGCTGGGATATTGAGCCAATGGTCACAGCCATTGCCAACAACAAATGCGGGCACATTCAGTCCGTTATCAATCAATATTTTACGAACATGTTCCGAAGTACACAGCACTCCGTCAAGTTCCCGATTAAATTCATTGATCCACAGTTGCGGAAAGCCCGTTTCTTCCCAAGCATAACAATGAAGGAATTTTACTTTGGCATCCATTTTGGTAACCCGCGGTGGATAGATATTTCTGCTAAGAATATCTATCTTTTCGTTACTCTTGCGGGTCTGACATTGATTATAAAATGCCAGAAGATCACTATTTTCCGACTGCGCCATAAACGAGGCATCTGGGGCAAAATCACCCGGTCCTTCAGTGGAATGCAATAAGACCTCTACACCATCGGCTGAGAGTGCCCGGGCAAATTCGCGGTTGACCAACGCCAGACTATATGAGCTATCGAATGGGCCTTCTACACGCCAGTTCAGCGATTTATCGTCGATTTGATAAAGTTCTGCCGTTTTCAGATTGTAATCAATGGCCGTTGCGCACAAGCGCAGATCGCGGTCATCTGGCTGCCCTTGTGAGATAGCAAGGATTTTCTGAATCAAAGCTTCAGGCAAAACCTGCGCAGTACCGGTGTCTTCTACCGCGATCTTTTCGAAAGCTTCCAGAGCAGTCACCGCAGCTTTATCCCAAGAGAAATTTCGCGCTTGCTGCTGCGCCATGTCTTTCAGACGCGCGAGGAAAGTATCATCAGTCAAACATTGCGCGATCTTATCCCTCATGGAAGAGACAGAATACGGGTCGAATAATGCCTCAGGATTACCGATGACTTCAGGAATACTGGTGACATTTGAGCCAATCACCGGCGCACCGCACGACATTGCTTCCAGAACCGGCAACCCAAAACCTTCATGTAGTGAAGCAAAGATGAACAGCTTACATAGGCGATAGAGCTGGATCAGCTCATCTTCCGGCACATAACCAGTGAGTACCAGTTCGCCTTGCTGTAAACCATTACCTGACGCAAGGGATTCCAGATACTGACGATCACCGATGGAAAGCTTACTGACGATAACCAGTTGATGACTGCGACGTAAGGCATCACTGAGCCCGGCATAGGCCTCAATCAACCGTTTAAAGTTTTTCCTTGAGTCAAATCCTCCGGGCGCATACAACATGAACTCGCGCTGAATACCGTAATGGCCAAGGACGGTCTCTTTTTCGCTCGCTGTCACCTCCGCCATACAAAACTGAGAATCGACTGCGGCTGCAATATTCTGCACATGATCGCCCTGTAAATGCAGATGCTCGATCGCTTCCTGTGCGGTATAAGCAGAGTTAGTCAACAAAAGGTCAGCGTTTTTTAACCACTCAACTTTCTGTAAGTAGTAGGGTTTGTATACATCGTCCTGCAGATAGGTTTCCGCCTGCACGAGGGGGATAAGATCGTGGTGCAGTACGGCTACTTTATACTGACGACTAAATTTGTGTACCGATGTAGCCGCATCGTCGACATGACCTTCAAACAAGCTCGTAATGAAAACGACATCTGGACACAATGATTCAAGAAACGCTTCCCGAATCAGTTCTGCGCTCTCCCGACGCCATTCATTACCTTGGTCCATCGCACGAACAGGGCCTACGGCATGCCATACGACTATATTTTCTGCCGGCAGGAGATCGGCAAATTGCGCCTTAATATCCGCAATCGACTCATCCAGCATGGCGGATAGCGCGATGAAAATCTCATGCGGTAATGACTCCAACTTATTGATGGTGTTTTATGTTCAGATAATGCCCGATGACTTTGTCATGCAGCTCCACCGATTTTGAGAACGACAGTGACTTCCGTCCCAGCCGTGCCAGGTGCTGCCTCAGATTCAGGTTATGCCGCTCAATTCGCTGCGTATATCGCTTGCTGATTACGTGCAGCTTTCCCTTCAGGCGGGATTCATACAGCGG
>NZ_JAENDM010000033.1:0-49698 GCF_019375075.1 Escherichia sp. XD33 | reverse complement strand
AAATCAGCCACGAAGAGACGATTTTGGGCTGAAAATTGGAAAATTGAGCCACAGGACGTCGATAAAGGACGGTTTGGGGCGTCATATCGGGAGCTGCGGACCACTTAATCGCAACTTCCTTAAGGATCTCCGTGAGACTATAGAATGCCTGATGCGCTACGCTCATCAGGCATACAGGACTTCCGCCACTACATTAAGGAAAAGTTATGGTATCCGCACTCATCACCGTCGCCGTTATCGCCTGGTGTGCGCAACTGGCCTTAGGCGGCTGGCAAATTTCTCGTTTTAACCGTGCCTTCGACACACTATGCCAGCAAGGGCGGGTTGGCGTGGGCCGTTCCAGCGGGCGCTTTAAACCGCGGGTCGTGGTCGCCATCGCGCTGGACGATCAGCAGCGCATCGTCGACACCTTGTTTATGAAAGGACTGACCGTCTTCGCCCGACCGCAAAAAATTCCCGCAATTACCGGTATGCATGCGGGTGATTTACAGCCCGATGTGATCTTTCCCCATGATCCACTATCACAGAATGCTCTATCATTGGCGCTTAAACTGAAACGTGGATAATTTCGTTGTGAATGTTACTTGCTTGCGAAGTTATCATTTTGAAACCTAAATCAGGTAATCACGCCCATGAAACCTCGTCAGCGTCAGGCCGCCATTCTGGAGTATCTGCAAAAGCAGGGTAAATGCTCGGTTGAAGAATTGGCGCAATACTTTGACACCACAGGCACAACCATTCGCAAAGATCTGGTCATTCTGGAACATGCCGGAACCGTCATTCGTACTTATGGCGGAGTGGTGTTGAATAAAGAGGAATCCGATCCGCCTATCGATCATAAAACACTCATCAACACCCACAAGAAAGAGCTGATTGCAGAAGCTGCCGTTAGTTTTATCCATGATGGCGATTCGATCATTCTTGATGCTGGCAGTACCGTTTTGCAGATGGTTCCCCTGCTCTCGCGCTTTAATAACATCACGGTGATGACCAACAGCCTGCATATCGTCAATGCGCTATCCGAACTGGATAACGAACAAACTATCCTGATGCCAGGCGGAACGTTTCGCAAAAAATCGGCCTCATTTCACGGGCAACTGGCAGAGAATGCCTTCGAGCATTTCACCTTCGATAAATTGTTTATGGGCACCGACGGCATCGATCTCAATGCGGGCGTAACCACCTTTAACGAGGTTTATACCGTCAGTAAGGCAATGTGCAATGCCGCGCGCGAAGTGATTTTGATGGCGGACTCATCAAAGTTTGGCCGTAAAAGCCCCAACGTAGTTTGCAGTCTTGAAAGCGTCGATAAGCTGATTACCGACGCAGGTATCGATCCGGCGTTTCGTCAGGCGCTGGAAGAGAAAGGGATCGATGTGATCATAACCGGAGAGAGCAATGAGTGAAGCACTACTGAACGCGGGACGTCAGACGTTAATGCTGGAGTTGCAGGAAGCAAGCCGTTTACCGGAACGTCTGGGCGATGATTTTGTTCGCGCCGCCAATATCATCCTGCACTGTGAAGGCAAAGTGGTGGTTTCGGGAATTGGCAAATCGGGCCACATTGGTAAGAAAATCGCCGCAACGCTTGCCAGTACCGGCACTCCGGCTTTTTTTGTCCATCCGGCAGAAGCGCTGCACGGCGATCTGGGGATGATCGAAAGCCGCGATGTGATGCTGTTTATCTCTTACTCCGGTGGCGCGAAGGAACTGGATCTGATTATTCCGCGTCTGGAAGATAAATCTATCGCGCTGCTGGCGATGACCGGCAAACCGACGTCACCGCTGGGCCTGGCGGCAAAAGCGGTGCTGGATATCTCCGTAGAACGCGAAGCCTGCCCGATGCACCTTGCGCCGACCTCCAGCACCGTCAATACCCTGATGATGGGTGACGCGCTGGCGATGGCGGTCATGCAGGCGCGCGGATTTAATGAAGAAGATTTTGCCCGCTCCCACCCAGCCGGGGCACTGGGCGCTCGCTTGCTGAATAAAGTGCATCATCTGATGCGCCGTGACGATGCCATCCCACAGGTGGCGTTAACCGCCAGCGTGATGGATGCGATGCTGGAACTCAGCCGCACCGGTCTGGGGCTGGTGGCGGTATGTGACGCTCAACAACAGGTACAAGGCGTCTTTACCGACGGCGATTTACGTCGCTGGCTGGTTGGCGGCGGCGCACTCACCACGCCAGTCAATGAAGCGATGACGGTCGGCGGCACCACGTTGCAATCGCAAAGTCGCGCCATCGACGCCAAAGAGATCCTGATGAAGCGCAAAATCACTGCCGCACCGGTGGTGGATGAAAACGGCAAACTCACCGGCGCAATAAACCTGCAGGATTTCTATCAGGCCGGGATTATTTAATCCTTCAATCCCAGACGTTTCGCCAGCCGATGCAGGTTGGCGACGTCGGTTTCCAGCATCCGCGCGCAGGCAGCCCAGTTGTGATGATTTTGTGCCAGTGCCTGACGAATAGTTTCACGCTGGAACGCTTCTGTCGCTTCACGCAGGTTTTGCTTAACAACGGGCACCGCCGCCACTTCTGGCGGCGGCAACGTCACCTCAGGAAAAGCAAAATGTTGCGCCTCAAGAATCACTTCATCGCCGCTGCGGGTGGCTCTCGCCAGAACTACCGCCCGATGAATAGCATGTTCCAGTTCGCGCACGTTTCCCGGAAAACTGTAGTGTTGCAGTAAATTTCGCGCTCCGGCACTTAATACCACGCGGGAGAGCCCCTGCCGCAAACGACACTGCTCGCAGAAATACCCCGCCAGCAGAATGACATCATCGCCCCGCTCACGCAGCGGCGGCACCGAAAGTGGAAACACGCTCAGGCGATGAAACAAATCGGCGCGGAATCGCCCTGCCAGCACCTCTTCGCGTAAATCGCGGTTAGTCGCCGCCAGCACGCGCACATCGACCCGCAAACAACGGTCATCGCCAACGCGCTGAATATCGCCATACTGCAACACCCTCAGCAGCTTGGCCTGCAATGCCAACGACAACTCGCCGATCTCATCCAGAAACAGCGTGCCGTTATCCGCCATTTCAAACTTCCCGCTGCGATTACTGATAGCGCCAGTAAACGCTCCTTTCACATGCCCGAACAACTCACTTTCCGCCACACTTTCCGGCAGTGCAGCACAGTTGAGATAGACCAGCGGATTCACCGCCCGTGGCGAGGCTTCATGAATCGCTTTCGCCACCAGCTCCTTACCGGTTCCAGTCTCACCGCTGATCAGGACGTTGAGATCGGACGCCGCCACAATCTCAATCTCTTTTTTCAGTTGCGTCATGCCAGGGGACAAGCCAATCATCTGCGTCTGTTTCACCGCTTCAAACGGCGTGGCATCGCCTGGCAGCATATTCTGGCTTTCCAGTTGTTCAATCAGCAACGCATTGCTTAACGCTCCCGCCGCCAGCGCAGCAATCAGCCGTAGCTCTTCGTCGCTGAAAACATCGAACTGATCGGGCTGCATCCCGTCGAGCGTCAGTGCGCCGATCAGGTTTTGCCCGGCAAACAATGGCAGACCAACGCAGGCGTGAACCTTCAGACTCTCCTGCCCAGGAATCAAACCGTCATAGGGATCGGGCAATTCGCTGTCTGCGGGAAAGCGCACCACATCCCCGGCGCGGGCAATCGCTTCCAGCCGTGGATGCCCTTCCAGCGCAAAGCGTCTACCGAGTACATCCTTTGCCAGACCGTCGATGGCAAGCGGAATAAACTGCCGCGAATCGTAACGTAGCAACGCAGACGCATCGCACTCCAGCACCTGACGTAGCGTGGTGATCAGGCGCTGAAAACGATCCTGATGACCAATCCCACGCTGCAATTCGATGGCGATATTCGCCAGCACATCAACGGAAAAACTCATCTTTGCCTCACTGTCAATTTGACTATAGATATTGTCATATCGACCATTTGATTGATAGTCATTTTGACTACTCATTAATGAGCATAATTTTATTTATATAGTAAAAACAATCAGATAAAAAACTGGCACGTAATCTGCAATTAGCAAGACATCTTTTTAGAACACGCTGAATAAATTGAGGTTGCTATGTCTATTGTGGTGAAAAATAACATTCATTGGGTTGGTCAACGTGACTGGGAAGTGCGTGATTTTCACGGTACGGAATATAAAACGCTGCGCGGCAGCAGTTACAACAGCTACCTCATCCGCGAAGAAAAAAACGTGCTGATCGACACCGTCGACCATAAATTCAGCCGCGAATTTGTGCAGAACCTGCGTAATGAAATCGATCTGGCGGATATCGATTACATCGTGATTAACCATGCAGAAGAGGACCACGCCGGGGCGCTGACCGAACTGATGGCACAAATTCCCGATACGCCGATCTACTGTACAGCCAACGCTATCGACTCGATAAATGGTCATCACCATCATCCGGAGTGGAATTTTAATGTGGTGAAAACTGGCGACACGCTGGATATCGGCAACGGCAAACAGCTCATTTTTGTCGAAACACCAATGCTGCACTGGCCGGACAGCATGATGACTTACCTGACAGGCGACGCGGTGCTGTTCAGTAACGATGCTTTCGGTCAACACTACTGCGACGAGCATCTGTTCAACGATGAAGTGGATCAGACGGAGCTTTTCGAGCAGTGCCAGCGTTACTACGCCAATATCCTGACGCCGTTCAGCCGCCTGGTAACACCGAAAATTACCGAGATCCTGGGCTTTAACTTACCAGTCGATATGATAGCCACTTCCCACGGCGTGGTATGGCGCGATAACCCGACGCAAATTGTCGAGCTGTACCTGAAATGGGCGGCTGATTATCAGGAAGACAGAATCACCATTTTCTACGACACCATGTCGAATAACACCCGCATGATGGCTGACGCTATCGCCCAGGGGATTGCGGAAACCGACCCACGCGTGGCGGTGAAAATTTTCAACGTCGCCCGAAGCGATAAAAACGAAATCCTGACTAATGTCTTCCGCTCAAAAGGCGTGCTGGTCGGCACTTCGACGATGAATAACGTGATGATGCCGAAAATCGCCGGGCTGGTGGAGGAGATGACTGGTTTACGCTTCCGTAACAAACGCGCCAGTGCTTTCGGCTCTCACGGCTGGAGCGGCGGTGCGGTGGATCGTCTTTCCACGCGCCTGCAGGATGCGGGTTTCGAAATGTCGCTTAGCCTGAAAGCGAAATGGCGACCAGACCAGGACGCTCTGAAGTTATGCCGTGAACACGGTCGCGAAATCGCCCGTCAGTGGGCGCTCGCGCCGCTGCCGCAGAGCACGGTGAATACGGTAGTTAAAGAAGAAACCTCTGCCACCACGACGGCTGACCTCGGCCCACGGATGCAGTGCAGCGTCTGCCAGTGGATTTACGATCCGGCAAAAGGCGAGCCAATGCAGGACGTTGCGCCAGGAACGCCGTGGAGTGAAGTCCCGGATAACTTCCTCTGCCCGGAATGCTCCCTCGGCAAAGACGTCTTTGAAGAACTGGCATCGGAGGCAAAATGAGTAACGGCATTGTGATCATCGGTTCGGGCTTCGCCGCCCGCCAACTGGTGAAAAATATTCGCAAACAGGACGCCACTATTCCATTAACCCTGATTGCCGCCGACAGCATGGATGAGTACAACAAACCTGACCTCAGCCATGTTATCAGTCAGGGGCAACGTGCCGATGACCTTACCCGCCAGACGGCGGGTGAATTTGCCGAGCAGTTTAATCTGCACCTGTTTCCACAAACCTGGGTGACGGATATCGATGCCGAAGCCCGTGTGGTGAAAAGCCAGAATAATCAGTGGCAATACGACAAGCTAGTACTGGCAACCGGTGCCAGTGCCTTTGTCCCGCCTGTGCCTGGGCGTGAGTTAATGCTGACGTTAAATAGTCAGCAAGAGTATCGCGCCTGTGAAACGCAACTGCGGGATGCCCGACGCGTGTTGATTGTTGGCGGTGGTTTGATTGGTAGCGAACTGGCGATGGATTTTTGTCGTGCAGGCAAAGCGGTCACGCTAATCGACAACGCTGCCAGTATTCTGGCGTCGTTAATGCCACCGGAAGTAAGCAGCCGCTTGCAGCATCGGTTGACGGAGATGGGCGTTCATCTGCTGTTGAAATCTCAGTTACAGGGGCTGGAAAAAACGGATTCTGGCATTCAGGCAACGCTGGACCGCCAGCGCAATATCGAAGTGGATGCGGTAATTGCCGCCACCGGACTGCGCCCGGAAACCGCCCTGGCACGACGCGCCGGGCTGACGATTAATCGCGGCGTTTGCGTCGATAGTTATCTGCAAACCAGTAATACCGATATTTACGCGCTGGGCGATTGCGCGGAAATTAACGGTCAGGTATTGCCGTTCCTCCAGCCGATTCAACTTAGCGCGATGGTGCTGGCAAAAAATCTTCTCGGCAATAACACGCCGCTGAAACTCCCGGCGATGCTGGTGAAAATCAAAACGCCGGAATTACCGCTGCATCTGGCAGGCGAAACCCAGCGTCAGGATTTACGCTGGCAAATTAATACCGAACGCCAGGGAATGGTGGCGCGCGGCGTTGACGATGCTGACCAGCTTCGCGCCTTTGTGGTCAGTGAGGATCGGATGAAAGAGGCATTTGGATTGTTGAAAACATTGCCGATGTAGGTGGGCTACTGTGCCTAAAATGTCGGATGCGACGCTGGCGCGTCTTATCCGACCTACGGGGACGCATGTGTAGGCCGGATAAGGCGTTTACGCCGCATCCGGCAATGGTGTCCAAATGCAACACGTTTTATCCGTTCTGGACTTCACCCGCTAACCAACGCGCCGCAGCAATAACCCCCTGCCCCAGAGACAAACCGCCATCACCCGCCGGTAAACTCTGTGGAAAGAGCAATGTGAAATCAGCGAGATAATGCGCCAGACGTGCACGCAGCAAACGGTTATGAATAACCCCGCCGCTAAATACCAGCGTAGTGATACCACGCATCGTGGCCTGCTCACGCATCAACGCGGCAAAACCCTGCGCCAGCGCATCATGAAACGCCCACGCGCGTTGATTAACCGGTGCCTGCCAGTTCAGCCACTGCTGCCAGAAAGTGGCGAGATCCAGTTGATTGTCCACCCGCGGCATTGTCACCGGATGCGTCACTCCGTGGCATGAGGCTGCGAGCGCCTCCAGAGCACAAGCCGCTTCACCTTCATAACTTAACGTGGCTGGCGCACAGCCCAGTGCCGCCGCCACTGCATCGAAAAAACGCCCACACGATGACGCCAGCGGCGCGTTAATTCCACGCTCAATGGCCCGCGCCAGCACGCTCCAGTTTTGCTGTTGCACACTCGCTGTTTCGGGATAATTCTGCCACTCCGGCACAAAGCGCAGGCACTGCGCCAGCAGGTTTCGCCACGGCTGCTTCGCCGCCAAATCGCCACCAGCAAGCGCCACTGCAGGCAAGCCGCCCAGGTGCTCACATTCGCGATAGTTCACCCGCAGGCACTCGCCGCCCCACAAAGCGCCATTCTCCCCCATACCGATACCGTCGAGCGTCAAAGCAATGACATCACCGCCATCCAGCGGCCACTGATGCTCTGCCAGACACGCCGCTGCGTGGGCATGATGATGCAGCACCGTTTGCGTCGGCAGATTCATTTCGCGCGCCCACTGGCTGGAGACATAGCCCGGATGTGCGTCATGCACAACGTATTGCGGGGTGAAATCGTAGATGTTTTGCATCAGGCGTAACGCTTCGCGCCACTGCATCTGGATGCCATCGTCACTTAAATCGCCCAGATGCTGACTCAACACCGCTTGTTCACCGCGCACCAGGCAGAAGGTATTTTTCAGATCCGCGCCGAGACACAGCACAGGCGGAACATTTTTAAAGCCCGGAGGCAAAGCCAGCGCATCCGGCACATACCCCCGCGAACGGCGCAGCATTTCGCCGCTTTCGCGCACCACCGAATCATCCATCCGCTGCACGATGTCGCGGTTATGTATCAAAAATCCGTCGGCAATGCCCTGCAAATCCGCCAGCGCCTGTTCGTTGCTGATAGCTGGTGGTTTACCGCTCAGGTTGCCGGAGGTCATCACCAGCGGGCATTGCAGTTCCTGTAACAGCAAATGCTGGAGCGGGTTCGCAGGCAACATTACCCCGACTTCGTTAAGGTCAGGGGCGATATCATCACAAAGCTCAGGAACGTATTTTTTATCCACCAGCACAATCGGCGCGGCGGGCGTGGTAAGCAACTGGCGCGCAGCGTCTGGTAAACCGTCAGCCACTGGCAACATGACCGCCAGCGGTTTCGCCGGGCGATGTTTGCGCGCCCGAAGTGTCGCCACCGCGTTACTGTTACGTGCATCGCAGGCAAGATGAAATCCGCCAATCCCTTTGATGGCGACAATTTTGCCCATTTTTAACTGTGCGATAGCTGCCTGTAATGCCGCCTCTTGTTCCGCATGTTCACCATGACTTACCCATTCAAGATGCGGGCCACACTCCGGGCAGGCCACCGGCTGGGCGTGGAAGCGACGATCGAGCGGGTCACGGTACTCTTTGTCACAGGCCGGACATAGCGGAAACGCCGCCATCACGGTAAACGGGCGGTCGTAAGGCATGGCGCGAATAATGGTGAAACGCGGGCCGCAGTGGGTACAGTTGATAAACGGATAACGATAACGCCGTTCGCCTGGGGTATTCATTTCGGCAAGGCAAGCAGGGCAAGTAGCGGCATCGGGAACAATTTGCGTATTCATGGTGCCGCCTGTGCTCTGGCGTATAGTGAACTCGGTGGGCAGTTGTGACCAGATAAACGGCTCACGCTCGACGCTATCAATACGCGCCAGCGGCGGGCAGTGCTGATACAATTGAACAAGAAACGTTTCCGGGTCTTCCCGCAGCCGGACTTCTACGCCATCGCCGTCATTACAGACATCGCCGTGAAGATTTAATTGCTGTGCCAGCTGCCAGACAAACGGACGAAAACCGACGCCCTGCACTTTGCCACGAATACGCAGTTGGACACCGCAAGATGTGTTTTTTGCCATTGAGTTATTCCCGCCATCATGAATTGCGTAACCCGCCCTGCCGGACACGACAGCGTCGCATCCGGCAGTCACAGGTCGGCGATACCGCCCGCTCCGTATTCTACGAATATTTCCGGGAATTCCTTTGATGCCAGAACAGTTCTGTAAGATTTTTAGAACATCAGCGCCGTACGGCGGCGTTTTTCTGCGCTCAGTTGTTCAAGTTTATTACGATCGACACAAATCAGCGCATGAGTCGGGCAAGCCGCCATACACGCCGGGCCGTCTTCACGATGGTTGCACAGGTCGCATTTATTGGCTTCGGCTTTGTCAGCCCGTACATTCAGACCCGCGCCGCTGTTGCGGATCACCGGACGTACCACCACTTCCATCGCACCATACGGGCAAGCCACAACGCAGGTTTTGCAACCAATGCAACGTTCCTGCATCACATGAACAAACCCTTTATCACGGCTGATAGCACCATTCGGGCAGACGTTAGCGCACGGTGCATCTTCACACTGACGGCAAACTGTCGCCGTGGAAATGTTCACACCTTTAATGACATGGATACGCGGTAAAAAAGTTTCCGGGGTCAGCGATGCACAGTCCTGATTTTCCTGATGAGAAACCACGCACGCTACTTCACAGGTACGGCAACCAATACATTTACTCGCGTCAGCAATGATGAAACGGTTCATCAAATTCTCCAGCAATGACAGTTAATGCGCCGATACATTCACAAATCATGCCAGTTTTTAATTTACTGTTATTTAAGGAAATTAATTTCTGTAATGCAGGAAAAACGATGTCATCGACACTAGTGACGATGACATGTGATGACAATGTTTATCGCGAAGGAGCAATGAGTGAGTCGCGGCGGATCAGTTTTCCGCTGAAGGTTTTCGGCGGTGAGAAATCCCCGCCATCGAGCATAAAAATCAGCCGTCCAATAATTTCCTGAATCATCTCAGTCACCGGAATTTTTACGCTGGAGAGCGCCGGAACGGTGTAGGGGGCAATAGCGATATCATCGAATCCGATAACTGACACCTGCTCTGGCACCGCTACGCCGCGCTCGTGTAACGCTTTCATCGCACCTATCGCCATATCGTCGTTACTGGCAACTAACGCGCTAAATTTAGCCCCACGTTCGAGCAACATTTCTACCCCTTCGGCCCCGCTGGCAGGCGTCCATTTACCGTTAGCGATAAGTTTTTCATTGAGCGCAATACCATGCTGCGCCAGCGCGTCTTTATACCCGGCAAGACGTTCAATGCTGGTGGGGGAATCCATCGAGCCGGTAAGGAAAGCAATCTCCTGATGCCCGGCGTTTATCAACTCTGCCACGGCGTTAAAACTGGTCTGTTTATGATCGCACCAGACGCTATGGCTGCTGTTTTTGCGCAGGCGGCGATTAAGCACCATTATCGGCTGACTGTGCGCGTCAATGATGTCATCGATCTCATCCACGCTTAAAAAACGCGGGTAAATCATGATCGCGTCGCAGCGCAGATCCAGCAGATACTGAATCGCCTGGCGCTCTTCTTCTGCGCTGTGTTTACCATCTGCCAATAGCAACTGCCGCCCTTTCTCTTCCGCCATTCGCGCGGCATGAAAGAGTAATTCACTAAAATAAATGCCGTGGTAAAGCGTGTTGGTCACTACCAGCCCCAGCGTCTGAGTACTCTTCGCCGACAGATTGCGCGCCAGCAAGTTTGGACGGTAACCGCTCTCTTCTACCGCCTGAAACACGCGATCTTTAGTCTCCTGGCTGACGTAGCCATTACCTGAAAGCACGCGGGAAACGGTCGCTTTTGAAACCCCGGCGCGCTTCGCCACTTCCAGCATCGTCGTCATCATTTTCATCCCTTTACACGCAATCAACGCAGTGTACTGCACCGTTTGCCGATTGTCCTTGCACAATCGGCGGGAAAAATATTCAGGTGACCGGTTTCACAAATATAAAAAATGAACAATTCACTCTCTTGCTTATTTAGTGACAACTATTCATGATTTTGTGAAACCGGTTTCTTAATTCCGTTTCAGCATCGGCATTTTTCCGTCACGTCGACTGATAACAACTACATCTACCCTACTGATAACAGGATAAAATCCGATGGCCAAAAATTATGCGGCGCTGGCACGCTCGGTGATAGCGGCACTGGGCGGCGTTGATAACATCTCGGCGGTCACGCACTGTATGACGCGGTTGCGCTTTGTTATCAAAGATGATGCACTTATCGACAGCCCGACGTTAAAAACCATCCCCGGCGTGCTCGGCGTGGTACGTAGTGACAACCAGTGTCAGGTGATTATCGGCAATACCGTTTCACAAGCCTTTCAGGAAGTCGTCAGCCTGCTGCCGGGAGATATGCAGCCCGCACAGCCCGTGGGTAAACCCAAACTCACGCTACGTCGCATTGGTGCGGGGATCCTCGATGCGCTGATCGGCACCATGTCACCGCTGATCCCGGCGATTATCGGCGGATCGATGGTCAAACTGCTGGCAATGATCCTCGAGATGAGCGGCGTGCTGACAAAAGGATCGCCGACCTTAACCATTCTGAATGTGATTGGTGACGGTGCTTTCTTCTTCCTGCCGCTGATGGTCGCGGCATCTGCCGCCATCAAATTTAAAACCAATATGTCGCTGGCGATTGCCATCGCGGGTGTGCTGGTACATCCGAGTTTTATTGAACTGATGGCGAAAGCGGCCCAGGGTGAACATGTCGAATTTGCCCTGATTCCGGTCACCGCGGTGAAATACACCTACACGGTGATCCCGGCGCTGGTGATGACCTGGTGCCTGTCATATATCGAACGCTGGGTGGACAGCATTACACCGGCGGTGACCAAAAACTTCCTCAAACCAATGCTGATTGTGTTGATTGCCGCACCGCTGGCAATCCTGCTGATTGGCCCGATTGGTATCTGGATCGGTAGCGCCATTTCGGCGCTGGTTTACACCATTCATGGTTATCTGGGCTGGCTTTCAGTCGCCATTATGGGCGCGCTGTGGCCTCTGCTGGTAATGACCGGGATGCACCGCGTCTTTACGCCAACCATCATTCAGACCATTGCCGAAACCGGCAAAGAAGGGATGGTCATGCCGTCAGAGATCGGCGCTAACCTGTCGCTGGGCGGTTCATCACTGGCAGTGGCGTGGAAAACGAAAAACCCGGAACTGCGTCAGACGGCGCTGGCTGCGGCGGCATCAGCCATTATGGCGGGGATTTCCGAACCGGCGTTATATGGCGTGGCGATCCGCCTGAAACGTCCGCTTATCGCCAGTCTTATCAGCGGTTTTATTTGCGGCGCGGTTGCCGGTATGGCGGGGCTTGCCAGCCACTCAATGGCAGCGCCGGGGCTATTTACCAGCGTGCAGTTCTTCGATCCGGCGAATCCAATGAGCATCGTCTGGGTGTTCGCGGTCATGGCGCTGGCGGTGGTGCTGTCGTTTATCCTCACACTGTTGCTCGGCTTTGAGGATATTCCTGTTGAGGAAGCGGCTGCCCAGGCGCGAAAGTATCAGAGCGTACAACCGACCGTCGCCAAAGAAGTAAGTCTTAATTGAGGATGAAAATGTCAGTATTTCCAGAAAGTTTTTTATGGGGCGGCGCGCTTGCCGCCAACCAGTCTGAAGGTGCGTTCCGTGAAGGTGACAAAGGTCTGACCACTGTCGATATGATCCCACACGGCGAGCATCGAATGGCGGTGAAACTGGGGCTGGAAAAACGTTTTCAGTTGCGAGATGACGAGTTTTATCCCAGCCATGAGGCGACGGATTTTTATCATCGTTATAAAGAAGATATCGCCCTGATGGCAGAGATGGGATTCAAGGTTTTCCGTACCTCAATTGCCTGGAGCCGTCTCTTTCCGCAGGGCGATGAAATCACGCCCAATCAGCAGGGCATTGCTTTTTATCGTTCTGTCTTTGAAGAGTGTAAAAAGTACGGTATCGAACCGCTGGTCACGTTGTGCCACTTCGATGTGCCGATGCATCTGGTCACCGAATATGGCTCCTGGCGTAACCGCAAGCTGGTGGAGTTTTTCAGCCGCTACGCCAGAACCTGCTTTGAAGCATTTGATGGTCTGGTGAAATACTGGCTAACCTTCAATGAAATCAACATTATGTTGCATAGCCCGTTCTCCGGCGCGGGTCTGGTGTTTGAAGAAGGTGAAAATCAGGATCAGGTGAAATATCAGGCCGCGCATCACCAGCTGGTTGCCAGTGCGCTAGCCACCAAAATCGCCCATGAGGTTAACCCGCAAAATCAGGTGGGCTGTATGCTGGCGGGCGGTAACTTCTACCCTTACAGTTGCAAGCCGGAAGATGTCTGGGCGGCGCTGGAGAAAGACCGGGAAAACCTGTTTTTTATCGATGTGCAGGCGCGGGGCACGTATCCGGCTTACTCTGCCCGCGTATTCCGCGAAAAAGGGGTAACCATCAACAAAGCACCGGGCGATGATGAAATCCTGAAAAACACCGTCGATTTTGTCTCTTTCAGCTATTACGCCTCGCGCTGCGCCTCGGCGGAGATGAACGCCAACAACAGCAGTGCGGCGAACGTGGTGAAATCGCTGCGTAATCCGTATCTACAGGTGAGCGACTGGGGCTGGGGAATTGATCCACTCGGTCTGCGTATCACCATGAATATGATGTACGATCGTTATCAGAAGCCGCTGTTTCTGGTGGAAAACGGCCTGGGCGCAAAAGATGAATTTGCTGCCAATGGCGAGATTAACGACGACTATCGCATCAGCTACTTACGCGAACATATCCGCGCAATGGGCGAAGCGATTGCAGACGGCATTCCGCTGATGGGCTACACCACATGGGGCTGTATTGATTTAGTTTCCGCCTCTACGGGTGAAATGAGCAAACGCTACGGCTTTGTCTTTGTTGACCGTGACGACGCAGGCAACGGTACGCTGACGCGCACGCGTAAGAAATCATTCTGGTGGTATAAAAAAGTGATTGCCAGTAATGGGGAAGATTTAGAGTAGGTAACAGTGCCGGATGCGGCGTGAACGCCTTATCCGGCCTACATGTCGCACGAACCATGAAGGCCCGATAAGCGCAGCGCATCGGGCAATTTAGCATTTGGCATCAGAGCTGGTTCACCCCATCAAGAACATCCCTGTCCTGATTCCTTAATGAAAAACTACTCTTCTTCCACCGCTAACTGCGCGAAGCCGCCATTTCCTTCCCAGCCTTCCAGTCGTTGATAAACGGTTTCTACCGCATCTTTAATCGGCTGGGTCATCGGGTAGTAAAAGCCGACGATATCCGGCTGAATGCCGAGGAAAATCACTTCGCCAATATCTTCTTTCAACTGGTCGATAAGGTAATTCAACGGCATGTTATGGGTAGTCATCATAAACATCTCGGCGATATCATCCGGGTCGATGATGCGGATCTCGCCGGGGTTTAGCCCCATATCCGTGGCGTCGACAATCAGCAGTCGTGTCGGGCGCAGTTCACGGATAGCGACGATGTCGTTTTCCGGTGCGCTACCGCCGTCAATCACCACCCAGTTACCTTTCGGCGCGGCGGCGCACTTTTCCGCCAGCAGCGGACCTGCGCCATCATCGCCCATCATGCTATTGCCAACACAGAGTAAAACGTCAGTCACGCAGTCTCCTCACCATCAAATAGATGGCGTTTTCCTGATGAATATCATGCAGCATACTTAACAGCATTGTACTCCATTCCTGCTGCTGCGAAGTTTGCGCTGCCCGGGCTTTATTGAATGCGTTGGCCAGCATCGGCACATGGTTAATGTCGATGACGATCTCACCATATTTCGGCACGCCTTCCATTTTGCGGCGGGCTTCACTGCCTGCCTCCAGAGTGGCAATCCATGCCAGATATTCATCCCACGGGCAGGTGAGCGCCGCTTCCAGGCAATCGATAACCCCAAGGTGGTGACCAATCGCCAGGCTGTAATAGACCACCTGCTGCGCCTCGGCGGGCGTGGCATCGTTCTCATCAATAAATTTACGGCTCAGTTGACTGAACACCACCTTTTCACTCATCGGATACGCGCCTCTTCAACAACATGATTCAGATGGCTGACAATCTCGTTCAGACGCGGATCGTTTTCCGCTTCCAGCCAGCGTGCAACCTGTTCTTCGCCCTGCCCTAACTGTGTAAGGTAATCATCGGCAATCTGACGACCGTAACGATAACCCGCCAGGCGACGTGCTTCGCGATCCACTTTCACGCGCAGCGGCTGCACCATATCACCATGCAGGATCTCCGCCGGTTGTTCATCCAGTTCACCCGGCCCACGGGCGTGAATTTTCTGCTCCAGCAGGCCGAGCGCCATTGCAAAGCCGTACAGCGTGGCGGCAGGCGTTGGCGGGCAGCCAGGGATATAAACATCCACAGGGACAATTTTATCCGTACCGCCCCACACGCAGTAGAGATCGTGGAAGATCCCGCCACTGTTACCGCAGGCACCGTAGGAGATACAAATTTTCGGGTCCGGCGCGGACTGCCACGCACGCAGCGCAGGGGATCGCATTGCACGGGTGACCGCGCCGGTAAACAGTAAAATATCCGCATGACGCGGTGAAGGAACGACTTTAATGCCGAAGCGTTCTGCATCAAACAGCGGCGAAAGCGTGGCGAAAATTTCGATTTCGCAACCGTTGCAGCCGCCGCAGTCCACGCGGTAAACATAGGCAGAACGTTTGATTTTTTTCAGTAACGACGCCTTCATGCTGGCGATGGATTCATCCACCGTCATGGGGACCGGAATGCCGTTGGCGTCACGGGGGCCTAATAAATTGCTCATCAGATGGCCTCTTTCATATGGCGAGTCAGTTCAATACGGTCGGACGGCACCAGGCATTTCTGGCGCTTACATTCCGGGCAAGTCTCAAAGCTTTCGCGGTGGTTTTCCGCGCGGCTGTCGCCGTTGTGCTTAAGCAGCGCAATGGCGTAGTCGATCTCTTTCTGGACGGCGAAAGGACGATTGCAGACGCGGCAGTTGCACAGCGCGAAGCGGGACTGTTGCAGGAAGTCTTCTTTCTTCCACACCGCCAGTTCGTACTCTTGCGACAGTTTGATCGCCGCCGTCGGGCAGACTTCTTCGCAGCGTCCACAGAAGATGCAGCGCCCAAGATTAAACTCCCAGGCAAGCTCTCCTGTGGCGAGGTCAGTTTCAACCGTTAAGGCGTTTGACGGGCAGGCATTGACGCAGGCCGCGCAGCCGATGCACTGCTGCGGGTTCTGCTCTGGCTTACCACGGAAGTTTTTATCAACCGCAATCGGCTCCAGCGGATAAGACGAGGTCGCCGTGCCGGTTTTGATGACTTTTTTGATAAAGGTAAACATGGCGATTCCTTATTTCAGCGGCGAGTTTTTACGCTCAATGCTGTAACGCTCGAGTTCTTTGTACGGCACCACTTTGCTCTTCTTCTTACGCACATCGACCACGGTCATGCGGTCGGTACAGGAGTAGCAAGGGTCGAGGCTACCGATAATCAGCGGCGCATCGGAAACGGTGTTGCCGCGCAGCATGTAGCGCAGGGTCGGCCAGTTCGCGTAGGTCGCGGCACGGCAGCGCCAGCGGTACAGCTTCTGGTTGTCGCCGGTCATGCTCCAGTGGATATCATCGCCGCGCGGCGCTTCGGCAAAGCCCAGCGCAAAGCGGTGCGGAATGTAGGTAAAGCCTTCCACCATCAGTGGGCCACCCGGCAGGTTATCCAGACCGTAGTCGATCATGTTCAGCGCGGTATAGACTTCGTTGATACGCACTTTCAGACGGGAAATAACGTCGCAGCCCTGCTCGCTGTGGACTTCCATTGGCAGCAGGCCATAGCCGACAAACGGGTGATCGGCGCGGGTATCACGGGCGTGACCGCTGGCACGGACCATCGGGCCGACGTTACTGAAGTCGCGAGCGATTTCCGGGTCCAGACGACCAATGCCGACAGTGCGCTGTTCCATGTTCGGAGTGCTCAGCAGCACATCCACCAGCTCCTGCACTTCACGACGCATCTGTTGTGCCAGCTGGCGGGTCTGGATCATGTCGTCTTTCAGCAGATCGCGACGAATCCCGCCGATCAAGTTCAGGCCGTAGGTTTTACGCGCACCGGTAAGGATCTCTGCCATTTTCATGGAGGTTTCACGCACGCGGAAGAACTGCATAAAGCCGGAGTCGAAGCCGGTAAAGTGACAGGCCAGGCCAAGGTTGAGCAGATGCGAGTGCAAGCGTTCTACCTCCAGCAGAATGGCGCGGATCATCTGCGCACGTTCTGGCACCTGAATACCCATCGCGTTTTCCACCGACGTGGTGTAGGCGGTGCTGTGGGCAAAGCCGCAGATCCCGCACACACGGTCAGAGAGGAAGGTCACTTCGTTATAACCCATACGGGTTTCCGCCAGTTTTTCCATGCCGCGATGGACGTAGAACAGACGGTAGTCGGCGTCGATAATGTTTTCGCCATCGACGAACAGACGGAAGTGGCCCGGTTCATCAGAAGTGACGTGCAGCGGACCAATCGGCACGACGTTGTTTTTCTTGTCGCCCAGTTCGTTGATGAACTCGTAGGTTTCAGCATCGGTGGTCGGTGCCGGACGCTGACGATAATCCATGCTGTCTTTACGCAGCGGATAAAGTTCATCCGGCCAGTCATCCGGCAGCACCAGACGACGTTCATCCGGCAGACCAACCGGAATCAAACCGTACATATCGCGCACTTCGCGCTCGCCCCACACCGCCGCCGGAACGCGCGGTGTCACGGACGGATATTCCGGTTTGTTGGCGTCAACTTCGACGCGAACCGTAATCCAACACTTAGTGCCCTTCTCCATCGACAGCACGTAGTAAACGGCGTAATGACCATTCAGTTTGCGTTCGTCGTTACCAAACAGCACCGACAGCCAGCCACCCTGTTTGTAGTAAAGAAACTCCACCACTTCCGGCAGGTAGTTCACCTTTACGGTGACAGTCAGCTGATCTTTGGTCTGCCAGGCGTGGTCCAGCACGACGCCCGGAAATGCCTCATTCAGCGCGGCGAGATAATGTTGACCTAATTTTTCTTCAGACATGCTCAAACTCTCTTTAATCACGCCGCCAGCAAGGAGACGAACGCTAAAAATGCAAAGCCAAACCCAGCCCAGGTAATGCGCGGAGTAATATCAAGACGCAGACGGGCCATGCTGTTTTCGAACAGCGCGATAACCAGGACGCCGACCACCAGTTTTACGATGGCAATCACCAGCGCCAGCAGCAGTCCACCGGCGGTGAAGGTTTCCATTTGTCCCCACGGAATAAACACCCCGACGAACATCTGCAACACCACCAGCTGTTTCAGGCTGATACCCCATTTCATGACGCCAAAGCCGCTGCCGCTGTATTCAGAGAGCGGGCCTTCCTGCAGCTCCTGCTCGGCTTCCGCCAGGTCGAACGGCAGTTTGCCCATTTCGATAAAGGTGGCGAACGCACAGGCACAAAGCGCCAGTACCAGCGGGATGCTCTGGCTCAGCGGCCAGTGATAAACGGTGTCGGTGATGTTGCTGATGTTGGTGGAACCGGCAACCTGTGCGGCAACCCACAGACCAAGCAGCAGCATCGGTTCGACCAGCACGCCAAGCATCGCTTCACGGCTCGCGCCGATAGCGGTAAACGGGCTACCGGTATCCAGACCAGAAATGGCAAAGAAGAAACGCGCGATGGCAAAGAGATACAGTAAGGTGATTAAATCACCCAGTTGCGGCAGCGGAGAACCGACGGTCACCACCGGCAGCGCAGTAGCGATAGTCAGCATGACGCCCACCATCACATACGGCGTCAGGCGGAACACCCAGCCGGAGGCATCCGGGCCAACGCTCTGGCGGCCCAGCAGTTTGAAAATGTCACGATACTCCTGCAACACACCCGGCCCACGACGGTTATGCAGACGGGCGCGCGCCACGCGGGTAATACCGGAGAGCAGCGGCGCAACGGCAAATAACACCAGCGCCTGAATTAACGGATATAAAACACTCATTCTCAGGCTCCTCGTGAAACAATAATCACCACCAGTACCGCCAGTTCAACCAGCGCCATCCGGCGGAACAGCAACGCACTCCCCTCGCACTGCCAGCCCGGCACCAGAGACACCGGATTCAGCCATTTGCGTAGTTTCAGCACCGGCGCAAACGCCTGTTTCACCGGCATGGCAAAACCGTGAGCGGTAATCACCATTGATTTTTCGTGGTCGTAACCGCACACCCAGGCCGCACCGCGGGAACGCGATGGCAAACGATCGCCTTTGCAAATCGCCATAATGATGAATGGCAGCAGCGGGCAGGCAATCAGCAGCAACGTGATCATCGGTTGAGAAACGGTGGTGTTAGCAGGCTCCAGCGGCAGAGGTACAGCAGCAGAGAGCATCGGCAGTAGCCACGGCGCAGCAACACCGCCAATTACGCAGCAAATCGCCAGTGCCACTACGCTTACGCTCATCAGGAGCGGCGCACAGGTGGCGTTTTCGGCTTCTTTGGTACGCGGCGCGCCGAGGAACGTGACGCCATAGACTTTCGCCATACACATCACCGCCAGCGCACCGGTAATTGCCAGCCCCACAGCGAGCAGCGGCCCCAGCAGACGGGCAACAAACGCGCCACTATTGCTCAGTTTGAAAAATGATTGATAGATAACCCATTCCCCGGCAAAACCATTCAGCGGCGGCAGCGCAGCCATTGCCATCAGCCCGACTAACATGGCGATGGAGATAACCGGCATTTTCTTGCCAATACCACCGAGTTTTTCGATATCGCGATGACCGGTACGGAACCAGACGCTCCCCGCCCCGAGGAACAGTACGCTTTTGAACAGGCTATGGTTAAGCAGATGGTACAGACCACCGACCAGGCCAAGAGCAATCAGCGCCGGTTGTTCGAGCGCGATACCCGTTACGCCAGCGCCCAGCCCCAGCAGGATGATGCCGATATTTTCCAGGGTGTGGTAAGCCAGCAGGCGCTGGATGTTGTGCTCCATCAGCGCATACAGACCACCGACAAACGCGGTGATCATGCCGAGCACCAGCAGCGCGATCCCCCACCACAGCGGTGCATTACCGCCCAGCAGTGACAGGGTTAAAATGCCCAGCAGGCCAATTTTCATGACTACCGTAGAAAACAACGCGGCAGCTGGCGCAGAGGCGTTCGCATGTGCCTGCGGCACCCAGCCGTGCAGCGGAATAATCCCGGCCAGCAGGCCAAAGCCAATCACTCCGAGCAGCCAGATATCGGAACCGAGCGGCAGCTGTTGCATACGCATATCCAGCAGGCGCAGATCCAGCGTGCCGTAACGCTGCCACAGCAGCCAGCAAGCAATCGCCAGCAGCAGAGTGCCAAGACGCCCCAGCGCAAACCACAGTTTGCCCTCTTTGCTGTTGCTGGTGAGGAACACCGCGCACAGGGCCATGATTTCGGCCATTACCACGAACATGCCGAGGTTGCTGGCAATGACGGCGCAGACGGCGGCAGCCATCAACATATTGATCTGCAAGCCGTTGCACTTCACCTGCGCGTGGCGATGCCAGTCAATGTTGTAGAGGCTGACAAACAGACCGCACAGACCGAGCGTAATCAGCCAAATCGCGTTAAGCGGAGAGATTTGCACATCGTAGCTTACCAGCGACAGCGCACCGCTCACGCCAACCGCGCCAGTCAGTACAGTGAAGCCCGCGGCTGCCGTATACAGACTACCAACCGCGCCGCCAATTCCAGCTATCCAGCCACTTAACGCTTTTTGAAAAGAAAAGAGAAATGCCAGAACAGCGGCGGCGACAAACCACGCCACGCCGCTATTGATCAGGGAAATTGCGCTCATTTAGCCTCTCCACTTTGAGCCTGCTGAAACAAGGTGAGATCGCCAAAGTCCGTGTTAAAGGTCAGCTCACGCTTACGTTTGCTGACGCGGGCGATATCGGTGTTATCCACCAGATGCAGGGCTTTAGTCGGGCACATCCGCACGCAGGCCGGACCTTGTTCATCAAAGCTACAAAGGTCACATTTGACGGCGATCGCGCGAATACCTGGCACCCAGTCAAGCAATGTGCTGACACGCGCCGGAGCAGGCGGTGCCGGTGGCGCTTTCGGGGTATTGGCGTTTGCCGGAATATCCAGCGGACGGCTGCCGGAAAATTCAATTGCGCCAAACGGGCAGGCGATGCCGCACAGTTTGCAGCTTACGCACAGGCTTTCATTCAACTGCACGGCCCCATCAACGCGGGTGATGGCGTTAACCGGGCAGACCACCGCGCAGGGTGCATCTTCACAGTGGTGACAGAGCTGCGGCGCAGATTCTTTTTCATTCAGCATCACTCTCAGGCGCGGCATTGATTGCAGGCCGTGCTGGCGATGCGTCTCTGAACAGGCGGCCTCACAAGTGTGGCAGCCGATACAGAGCGTGGAGTCAGCAATTACAAAACGATTCACCAGGCATTCCTCAGGTGATTGTCATTTTTGACGAAAACATGCCGATGAAATGTCATTTTCGACACTCATCGACACGCCCATCCCCAAACAGGCGTAACGCCTGCAAAACGGGCAAAGCCTCAGCTCATGCTGCCGGGCTTTGTCCCTTTACCAGTTGGCTTAAATTCACCGGCACATTGTTTTCAATGGCGGTGTATAAGCTGTCGTAAACGCCAGCGATTTTTTCGAGATAGTGTTCCAGAACCTGTTCGCGATCGCGGATGTTGACCTTGCCATCAATCATGCCGTCAATGCTCAGTTGCGCCTGCGCAATCCGCTGTTTGTCTTCGCCATCTTTTGTTTCGACGTAATACTCGATGGTGTGGCTGTTAAAGCCATCCGCCAGGGTGACGTAAATACGAAAATGTTCAAAAAGGACGAAACAGAGTTCTTTGTCTGGCGCACAGCTCATGGCGTGATGCAGGCGCGCTTTCGATAACGTGATCCCCTGAACCAGCGAATTGCAGTAGATGTGCCACTGGTCCTGTAGGCGACGATGCCGCTGTGCGATGTAATCGGCTTTCTCGCTTATTTCCCAAATAGTCATTGTCAGGTTACCCGTTTAACAGAGATGCCAGCTTTAAGCATTTTTTGTGCCAACTTTTAATTTATTGTTATTAAAGAGATTTTTAAGCTAAAGATGAATTTCGTCGCCGTGTCGACGTGTCATTTCGACATCATCGACATTATTCACCGCAGGGATAATCAACACTGGCACAATTATTGCTTGTAGCTGGCAATAGTTAATGGGAGGCGATATGCACGAAATAACCCTCTGCCAACGGGCACTGGAATTGATCGAACAGCAGGCCGCAAAACACGGCGCAAAACGCGTAACTGGGGTCTGGCTCAAAATTGGCGCATTTTCTTGTGTCGAAACCAGCTCTCTTGCCTTTTGTTTTGATCTGGTTTGCCGCGGCAGCGTGGCGGAAGGTTGTAAACTGCACCTCGAAGAACAAGAGGCCGAATGCTGGTGTGAAACATGCCAACAGTATGTGACGCTACTGACCCAGCGCGTCCGCCGCTGTCCACAGTGTCATGGTGACATGCTGCAGATTGTGGCAGACGACGGTTTACAGATTCGGCGGATAGAAATAGACCAGGAGTGAGCGATGTGTACAACATGCGGTTGCGGTGAAGGCAACCTGTATATCGAGGGTGATGAACATAACCCTCATTCCGCGTTTCGTAGCGCGCCATTTGCCCCGGCGGCACGCCCGAAGATGAAAATCACCGGCATTAAAGCGCCTGAATTTACCCCCAGCCAGACTGAAGAAGGCGACCTGCATTACGGTCATGGCGAAGCGGGCACTCACGCACCGGGCATGAGCCAGCGTCGGATGCTGGAAGTCGAAATTGACGTGCTGGACAAAAATAACCGTCTGGCTGAACGCAACCGCGCGCGCTTTGCTGCCCGCAAGCAACTGGTGCTCAACCTGGTTTCCAGCCCTGGTTCCGGTAAAACCACCCTGCTGACGGAAACCCTAATGCGCCTGAAAGACAGCGTTCCGTGCGCAGTTATTGAAGGCGACCAGCAAACCGTGAACGATGCCGCACGCATTCGCGCTACCGGCACACCAGCGATTCAGGTGAACACCGGTAAAGGCTGCCATCTTGACGCACAGATGATTGCCGACGCCGCACCGCGTCTGCCACTGGACGATAACGGTATTCTGTTTATCGAAAACGTTGGCAACCTCGTATGCCCGGCCAGCTTCGATCTCGGTGAAAAACACAAAGTGGCGGTGCTTTCCGTTACCGAAGGTGAAGACAAACCGCTGAAATATCCGCATATGTTTGCCGCCGCCTCGCTGATGCTGCTCAACAAAGTTGACCTGTTGCCGTATCTCAACTTTGACGTTGAAAAGTGCATCGCCTGCGCCCGCGAAGTCAATCCAGAAATTGAAATCATCCTTATTTCCGCCACCAGCGGCGAAGGGATGGACCAGTGGCTGAACTGGCTGGAGACACAGCGATGTGCATAGGCGTTCCCGGCCAGATCCGCACCATTGACGGCAACCAGGCGAAAGTCGACGTCTGCGGCATTCAGCGCGATGTCGATTTAACGTTAGTCGGCAGCTGCGATGAAAACGGTCAGCCGCGCGTGGGCCAGTGGGTACTGGTACACGTTGGCTTTGCCATGAGCGTAATTAATGAAGCCGAAGCACGCGACACTCTCGACGCCTTACAAAACATGTTTGACGTTGAGCCGGATGTCGGCGCGCTGTTGTATGGCGAGGAAAAATAATGCGTTTTGTTGATGAATATCGCGCGCCGGAACAGGTGATGCAGTTAATTGAGCATCTGCGCGAACGTGCTTCACATCTCTCTTACACCGCCGAACGCCCTCTGCGGATTATGGAAGTGTGTGGCGGTCATACCCACGCTATCTTTAAATTCGGCCTCGACCAGTTACTGCCGGAAAACGTTGAGTTTATCCACGGTCCGGGGTGCCCGGTGTGCGTACTGCCGATGGGTAGAATCGACACCTGCGTGGAGATTGCCAGCCATCCGGAAGTCATCTTCTGTACCTTTGGCGACGCCATGCGCGTGCCGGGGAAACAGGGATCGCTGTTGCAGGCAAAAGCACGCGGTGCCGATGTGCGCATCGTTTACTCGCCGATGGATGCGTTGAAACTGGCGCAGGAGAATCCAACCCGCAAAGTGGTGTTCTTCGGCTTAGGTTTTGAAACCACTATGCCGACCACCGCTATCACTCTGCAACAGGCGAAAGCGCGTGATGTGCAGAATTTTTACTTCTTCTGCCAGCACATTACGCTTATCCCGACGTTGCGCAGTTTGCTGGAACAGCTGGATAACGGTATCGATGCGTTCCTCGCGCCGGGTCACGTCAGTATGGTTATCGGCACCGACGCCTATAATTTTATCGCCAGCGATTTTCATCGTCCGCTGGTGGTTGCTGGATTCGAACCCCTTGATCTACTACAAGGCGTGGTCATGCTGGTGCAGCAGAAAATAGCGGCCCACAGCAAGGTAGAGAATCAGTATCGTCGAGTGGTACCGGATGCCGGTAACCTGCTGGCGCAACAGGCGATTGCCGATGTGTTCTGTGTCAACGGCGACAGCGAATGGCGCGGCTTAGGCGTGATTGAATCTTCTGGCGTGCACCTGACGCCGGATTATCAACGATTCGATGCCGAAGCACATTTCCGCCCGGCACCGCAGCAGGTCTGCGATGACCCGCGCGCGCGTTGTGGTGAGGTATTAACGGGCAAATGTAAGCCGCATCAATGCCCGCTGTTTGGTAACACCTGTAATCCTCAAACCGCGTTTGGTGCGCTGATGGTTTCCTCCGAAGGAGCGTGCGCCGCGTGGTATCAGTATCGTCAGCAGGAGAGTGAAGCGTGAATAATATCCAACTCGCCCACGGTAGCGGCGGCCAGGCGATGCAGCAATTAATCAACAGCCTGTTTATGGAAGCCTTTGCCAACCCGTGGCTGGCAGAGCAGGAAGATCAGGCACGTCTTGATCTGGCGCAGCTGGTAGCGGAAGGCGACCGTCTGGCGTTCTCCACCGACAGTTACGTTATTGACCCGCTGTTCTTCCCTGGCGGTAATATCGGCAAGCTGGCGATTTGCGGCACAGCCAATGACGTTGCGGTCAGTGGCGCTATTCCGCGCTATCTCTCCTGTGGCTTTATCCTCGAAGAAGGATTGCCGATGGAGACACTGAAAGCCGTAGTGACCAGCATGGCAGAAACCGCCCGCGCGGCAGGCATTGCCATCGTTACTGGCGATACTAAAGTGGTGCAGCGCGGCGCGGTAGATAAACTGTTTATCAACACCGCTGGCATGGGCGCAATTCCGGCGAATATTCACTGGGGCGCACAGACGCTAACCGCAGGCGATGTATTGCTGGTGAGCGGTACACTCGGCGACCACGGGGCGACTATCCTTAACCTGCGTGAGCAGCTGGGGCTGGATGGCGAACTGGTCAGCGACTGCGCGGTGCTGACGCCGCTTATTCAGACGCTGCGTGACATTCCCGGCGTGAAAGCGCTGCGTGATGCCACCCGTGGTGGTGTAAACGCGGTGGTTCATGAGTTCGCGGCAGCCTGCGGTTGTGGTATTGAACTTTCAGAAGCGGCACTGCCTGTTAAACCTGCCGTGCGTGGCGTTTGCGAATTGCTGGGACTGGACGCCCTGAACTTTGCCAACGAAGGCAAACTAGTAATAGCTGTTGAACGCAACGCGGCAGAGCAAGTGCTGGCAGCGTTACATTCCCATCCACTGGGGAAAGACGCGGCGCTGATTGGTGAAGTGGTGGAACGTAAAGGTGTTCGTCTTGCCGGTCTGTATGGCGTGAAACGAACCCTCGATTTACCACACGCCGAACCGCTTCCGCGTATATGCTAATAAAATTCTAAATCTCCTATAGTTAGTCAATGACCTTTTGCACCGCTTTGCGGTGCTTTCCTGGAAGAACAAAATGTCATATACACCGATGAGTGATCTCGGACAACAAGGGTTGTTCGACATCACTCGGACACTATTGCAGCAGCCCGATCTGGCCTCGCTGTGTGAGGCTCTTTCGCAACTGGTAAAGCGTTCTGCGCTCGCCGACAACGCGGCTATTGTGTTGTGGCAAGCGCAGACTCAACGTGCGTCTTATTACGCGTCGCGTGAAAAAGACACCCCCATTAAATATGAAGACGAAACTGTTCTGGCACACGGTCCGGTACGCAGCATTTTGTCGCGCCCTGATACGCTGCATTGCAGTTACGAAGAATTTTGTGAAACCTGGCCGCAGCTGGACGCAGGTGGGCTATACCCAAAATTTGGTCACTATTGCCTGATGCCACTGGCGGCGGAAGGGCATATTTTTGGTGGCTGTGAATTTATTCGTTATGACGATCGCCCCTGGAGCGAAAAAGAGTTCAATCGTCTGCAAACATTTACGCAGATCGTTTCTGTCGTCACCGAACAAATCCAGAGCCGCGTCGTTAACAATGTCGACTATGAGTTGTTATGCCGGGAACGCGATAACTTCCGCATCCTGGTCGCCATCACCAACGCGGTGCTTTCCCGCCTGGATATGGACGAACTGGTCAGCGAAGTCGCCAAAGAAATCCATTACTATTTCGACATTGACGATATCAGTATCGTCTTACGCAGCCACCGTAAAAACAAACTCAACATCTACTCCACTCACTATCTTGATAAACAGCATCCCGCCCACGAACAGAGCGAAGTCGATGAAGCCGGAACCCTCACCGAACGCGTGTTCAAAAGTAAAGAGATGCTGCTGATCAATCTCCACGAGCGGGACGATTTAGCCCCCTATGAACGCATGTTGTTCGACACCTGGGGCAACCAGATTCAAACCTTGTGCCTGTTACCGCTGATGTCTGGCGACACCATGCTGGGCGTGCTGAAACTGGCGCAATGCGAAGAGAAAGTGTTTACCACTACCAATCTGAATTTACTGCGCCAGATTGCCGAACGTGTGGCAATCGCTGTCGATAACGCCCTCGCCTATCAGGAAATCCATCGTCTGAAAGAACGGCTGGTTGATGAAAACCTCGCCCTGACCGAGCAGCTCAACAATGTTGATAGTGAATTTGGCGAGATTATTGGCCGCAGCGAAGCCATGTACAGCGTGCTTAAACAAGTTGAAATGGTGGCGCAAAGTGACAGTACCGTGCTGATCCTCGGTGAAACTGGCACGGGTAAAGAGCTGATTGCCCGTGCGATCCATAATCTCAGTGGGCGTAATAATCGCCGCATGGTCAAAATGAACTGCGCGGCGATGCCTGCCGGATTGCTGGAAAGCGATCTGTTTGGTCATGAGCGTGGGGCTTTTACCGGTGCCAGCGCCCAGCGTATCGGTCGTTTTGAACTGGCGGATAAAAGCTCCCTGTTCCTCGACGAAGTGGGCGATATGCCACTGGAGTTACAGCCGAAGTTGCTGCGTGTATTGCAGGAACAGGAGTTTGAACGTCTCGGCAGCAACAAAATCATTCAGACGGACGTGCGTCTAATCGCCGCGACTAACCGCGATCTGAAAAAAATGGTCGCCGACCGTGAGTTCCGTAGCGATCTCTATTACCGCCTGAACGTATTCCCGATTCACCTGCCGCCACTACGCGAGCGTCCGGAAGATATTCCGCTGCTGGCGAAAGCCTTTACCTTCAAAATTGCCCGTCGTCTGGGGCGCAATATCGACAGCATTCCTGCCGAGACGCTGCGCACCTTGAGCAACATGGAGTGGCCGGGTAACGTACGCGAACTGGAAAACGTCATTGAGCGCGCGGTATTGCTAACACGCGGTAACGTGCTGCAGCTGTCATTGCCAGATATTGTTTTACCGGAACCTGAAACGCCGCCTGCCGCAACGGTTGTCGCCCAGGAGGGCGAAGATGAATATCAGTTGATTGTGCGCGTGCTGAAAGAAACCAACGGCGTGGTTGCCGGGCCTAAAGGCGCTGCGCAACGTCTGGGGCTGAAACGCACGACCCTGCTGTCACGGATGAAGCGGCTGGGAATTGATAAATCGGCATTGATTTAACTGCAAATTGCCGGACAGATCTGCCTGTCCGGCATACTATTCATGAGGTTTTTTCGGACGATATTTTTCCGGCAGTTCTGGCACCGGACGCTTGTCATCGATGAGATGACGCACGGTTAAGATCGGATGACGCCACAGCATTCTCGGCCCGGCCCAACGCATAATCTGTTTCATCTCTTCACGCTTTGCAGGCTGGTAACAGTGCACCGGACACTGCTTACAGGCTGGTTTCTCTTCGCCGAACACACATTTATCCAGCCGCTTTTGCGCGTAAACAAACAACGCCTCGTAATGCTCCGGCTCCGCTGACGCCTGCGGGCATTTCGCTTGATAAAGATCGATCATTTTTTTAATCGTCAGTTTTTCACGAGAGATACGCTTGCCGGACATGCTGCCTCCACCTCATTAAGATGTATTTATATTACATCTTAATCTTAAAGGGCACTATGACTCTAAAGAAGAAGGGTTCGCCAACCGACGCAATTTTGCGTACTTGCTTCATAAGCATCACGCAAAAGCTGCAAAACAGCATCTTTCCCGGAACCAGCATCAAGAACTCGCCGTTCGCTTCTTCCCCTGAAATGATTAACTCCGGTATCATGTGCGCCTTATGTGATTACAACGAAAATAAAAACCATCACACCCCATTTAATATCAGGGAACCGGACATAACCCCATGAGTGCAATAGAAAATTTCGACGCCCATACGCCCATGATGCAGCAGTATCTCAGGCTGAAAGCCCAGCATCCCGAGATCCTGCTGTTTTACCGGATGGGTGATTTTTATGAACTGTTTTATGACGACGCAAAACGTGCGTCGCAACTGCTGGATATCTCACTGACCAAACGCGGCGCTTCAGCGGGAGAGCCGATCCCGATGGCGGGGATCCCCTACCATGCGGTGGAAAACTACCTCGCCAAACTGGTGAATCAGGGCGAGTCCGTTGCCATCTGCGAACAAATTGGCGATCCGGCGACCAGCAAAGGTCCGGTTGAGCGCAAAGTTGTGCGTATCGTTACGCCAGGCACCATCAGCGATGAAGCCCTGTTGCAGGAGCGTCAGGACAACCTGCTGGCGGCTATCTGGCAGGACAGCAAAGGTTTCGGCTACGCGACGCTGGATATCAGTTCCGGGCGTTTTCGCCTGAGCGAACCGGCTGACCGCGAAACGATGGCGGCAGAACTGCAACGCACTAATCCTGCGGAACTGCTGTATGCAGAAGATTTTGCTGAAATGTCGTTAATTGAAGGCCGTCGCGGCCTGCGCCGTCGCCCGCTGTGGGAGTTTGAAATCGACACCGCGCGCCAGCAGTTGAATCTGCAATTTGGGACCCGCGATCTGGTCGGTTTTGGCGTCGAGAACGCGCCGCGCGGACTTTGTGCTGCCGGTTGTCTGTTGCAGTATGCGAAAGATACCCAACGTACGACTCTGCCGCATATTCGTTCCATCACCATGGAACGTGAGCAGGACAGCATCATTATGGATGCCGCGACGCGTCGTAATCTGGAAATCACCCAGAACCTGGCGGGTGGTGCGGAAAATACGCTGGCTTCTGTGCTCGACTGCACCGTCACGCCGATGGGCAGCCGTATGCTGAAACGCTGGCTGCATATGCCAGTGCGCGATACCCGCGTGTTGCTTGAGCGCCAGCAAACTATTGGCGCATTGCAGGATTTCACCGCCGGGCTACAGCCGGTACTGCGTCAGGTCGGCGACCTGGAACGTATTCTGGCACGTCTGGCTTTACGAACTGCTCGCCCACGCGATCTGGCCCGTATGCGCCACGCTTTCCAGCAACTGCCGGAGCTGCGTGCGCAGTTAGAAACTGTCGATAGTGCACCGGTACAGGCGCTACGTGAGAAGATGGGCGAGTTTGCCGAGCTGCGCGATCTGCTGGAGCGAGCAATCATCGACACACCGCCGGTGCTGGTACGCGACGGTGGTGTTATCGCATCGGGCTATAACGAAGAGCTGGATGAGTGGCGCGCGCTGGCTGACGGCGCGACCGATTATCTGGAGCGTCTGGAAGTCCGCGAGCGTGAACGTACCGGCCTGGACACGCTGAAAGTTGGCTTTAATGCGGTGCACGGCTACTACATTCAAATCAGCCGTGGGCAAAGCCATCTGGCACCCATCAACTACATGCGTCGCCAGACGCTGAAAAACGCCGAGCGCTACATCATTCCAGAGCTAAAAGAGTACGAAGATAAAGTTCTCACCTCAAAAGGCAAAGCACTGGCACTGGAAAAACAGCTTTATGAAGAGCTGTTCGACCTGCTGTTGCCGCATCTGGAAGCGTTGCAACAGAGCGCGAGCGCGCTGGCGGAACTCGACGTGCTGGTTAACCTGGCGGAACGGGCCTATACCCTGAACTACACCTGCCCGACCTTCATTGATAAACCGGGCATTCGCATTACCGAAGGTCGCCATCCGGTAGTTGAACAAGTACTGAATGAGCCATTTATCGCTAACCCGCTGAATCTGTCGCCGCAGCGCCGTATGTTGATCATCACCGGTCCGAACATGGGCGGTAAAAGTACCTATATGCGCCAGACCGCGTTGATTGCGCTGATGGCCTATATCGGCAGCTACGTACCGGCGCAAAAAGTCGAGATTGGCCCGATTGACCGTATCTTTACCCGCGTAGGCGCGGCAGATGACCTGGCTTCCGGGCGCTCAACCTTTATGGTGGAGATGACTGAAACCGCCAATATTTTACATAACGCCACCGAGTACAGTCTGGTGCTGATGGATGAGATTGGGCGCGGAACTTCCACTTACGATGGTCTGTCGCTGGCGTGGGCGTGCGCGGAAAATCTGGCGAATAAGATTAAAGCGTTGACGCTGTTTGCCACCCACTATTTCGAGCTGACACAGTTACCGGAGAAAATGGAAGGCGTCGCCAACGTGCATCTCGATGCACTGGAGCACGGCGACACCATTGCCTTTATGCACAGCGTGCAGGATGGCGCGGCGAGCAAAAGCTACGGCCTGGCGGTTGCAGCTCTGGCAGGCGTGCCAAAAGAGGTGATTAAGCGCGCACGGCAAAAACTGCGTGAGCTGGAAAGCATTTCGCCGAACGCCGCCGCTACGCAAGTGGATGGTACGCAAATGTCTTTGCTGTCAGTACCGGAAGAAACCTCGCCAGCGGTCGAAGCTCTGGAAAACCTGGACCCGGATTCACTGACTCCGCGTCAGGCGCTGGAATGGATTTATCGCTTGAAGAGCCTGGTGTAATAACAATTCCCGATAGTCTTTTGCTATCGGGAATATTAACGACAACTGACGAATAAAATAAAAACACCCTGTATAATAGGAAAGCTTATTTTACAGGGTAAAACCATGCCATCTACACGCTATCAAAAAATTAATGCCCATCACTATCGCCATATATGGGTCGTTGGTGATATTCATGGTGAATATCAATTATTACAATCCCGCTTACATCAACTCTCTTTTTGCCCTGAAACCGACTTACTTATTTCGGTAGGCGATAACATCGATCGTGGGCCGGAGAGTCTTAACGTGCTGCGCCTGCTAAACCAGCCCTGGTTTACGCCGGTTAAAGGCAACCACGAAGCAATGGCGCTGGATGCGTTCGCGACCGGCGATGGAAATATGTGGCTTGCCAGCGGTGGTGACTGGTTTTTCGATTTAAATGATTCAGAGCAACAAGAGGCAATAGATCTGTTGCTGAAATTCCATCACCTTCCACATATTATTGAAATCATTAATGACAACATAAAATATGTCATCGCACATGCAGATTATCCGGGTGATGAATATCAGTTTGGTAAAGAAATAGTAGAAAGCGAATTACTCTGGCCTGTTGATCGTGTGCAGAAATCGCTTAATGGCGAGTTACAACAAATAAACGGCGCTGATTATTTTATATTTGGACATATGATGTTTGATAACATTCAGACGTTCGCTAACCAGATTTATATTGATACCGGCACGCCGAAAAGCGGGCGGCTGTCATTTTATAAAATAAAGTAGTCTCATGCTTCTTCTGTGAAGCATGAGTAACCAAATGTTATTGCAGGCCATTATTCATTTTTCGCTACCAGCAAAGAGAGATCCTGCTTCGCCAGCGCGCGACTGGCACTCTCCGGCAAACCGTCGTCTGTGATAATCTGATCAAACTCGCTTAATGGTAACGCCAGCCATGTCGCCACCTGACCATATTTCGTCGCATCACAGACCAAAACTCGCTGGCGGCTGGCACTGGCAATCGCCCGTTTCACCGTGACTTTATCTTCCGCTGGCGTAGAAATCCCCCGCACACTCCATGACGATGCAGAAATAAAAGCCTGATCAATCATCAGGCTGCGCAGCATGGTCGCAGCGGCTTCCCCGACACAGGAACGGTTTTCCCGACACACTGCACCGCCAGTGTGAATAATTGTGCAATTACTGTTGTCGAGCAAGTAGTCTGCAATAACGAAATCGTTTGTGACCACAGTCAGTGACTCCATGTGAATCAGATGCTGTGCTATCGCTAACGTGGTCGTTCCCGCATCCAGATAGATACAACTTCCCGGCTGAACAAGACTTGCCGCCAGCTTGCCAATAGCCGCTTTTTGCGTCATTGCCAGCGCAGTTTTTACCTGATGAGAAGGTTCATGCGCCACGCGTCCCGGAGACTGGACGCCTCCGGACACCAGCACAACGGCTCCCTGCTGCTCCAGTTTTTGTAAATCCCGACGAATGGTCATATGTGACACATTCATTCTGTCCGTTAGTTCAGCAATACTGACAATGCCTTTTTCAGCTACCATCTCAAGGATGATTTGGCGACGCTCTACGGGTATCAACTTTTGCTCCTTCCTTTGTCCTGCTGACATTCTACGCTATTTGCCTGCGAAACGTGCGCGGCGCAACTAACGCTTAGTTCACATAAAATAACACACAATGTTAATTTATGTGAATCAGCTCACCATATCGTTATCTTCCAGCGCTTATATTCACAATATCAAACAAAATATCACTTAAATTAACAAGGAGAGCAGATGAAAACGGGATCTGAGTTTCATGTCGGTATCGTTGGCTTAGGGTCAATGGGAATGGGAGCAGCACTGTCATGTGTCCGCGCAGGTCTTTCTACCTGGGGCGCAGACCTGAACAGCAATGCCTGCGCTACGTTGAAAGAGGCAGGTGCTTGCGGGGTTTCTGATAACGCCGCGACGTTTGCCGAAAAACTGGACGCTCTGCTGGTGCTGGTGGTCAATGCGGCCCAGGTTAAACAGGTGCTGTTTGGTGAAACAGGCGTTGCACAACATCTGAAACCCGGTACGGCAGTAATGGTTTCTTCCACTATCGCTAGTGCTGATGCGCAAGAAATTGCTACCGCTCTGGCTGGATTCGATCTGGAAATGCTGGATGCGCCAGTTTCTGGTGGTGCAGTAAAAGCCGCTAACGGTGAAATGACTGTCATGGCCTCCGGTAGCGATATTGCCTTTGAACGACTGGCACCCGTGCTGGAAGCCGTTGCCGGAAAAGTTTATCGCATAGGTGCAGAACCGGGACTAGGTTCGACCGTAAAAATTATTCACCAGTTGTTAGCGGGCGTACATATTGCTGCCGGAGCCGAAGCGATGGCACTTGCAGCCCGTGCGGGGATCCCGCTGGATGTGATGTATGACGTCGTGACCAATGCCGCCGGAAATTCCTGGATGTTCGAAAACCGGATGCGTCATGTGGTGGATGGCGATTACACCCCGCATTCAGCCGTCGATATTTTTGTTAAGGATCTTGGTCTGGTTGCCGATACAGCCAAAGTCCTGCACTTCCCGCTGCCATTGGCCTCAACAGCATTGAATATGTTCACCAGCGCCAGTAACGCGGGTTACGGGAAAGAAGACGATAGCGCAGTTATCAAGATTTTCTCTGGCATCACTCTACCGGGAGCGAAATCATGATCAAGATTGGCGTTATCGCCGATGATTTTACCGGCGCAACGGATATCGCCAGTTTTCTGGTGGAAAACGGTCTACCAACGGTACAAATTAACGGTGTTCCAACAGGTAAAATGCCGGAAGCAATCGACGCACTGGTGATCAGCCTGAAAACGCGTTCCTGTCCGGTGGTTGAAGCCACACAGCAATCGCTGGCGGCTCTGAGCTGGTTGCAACAGCAAGGTTGCAAACAGATCTATTTCAAATACTGCTCTACTTTCGACAGTACGGCTAAAGGTAATATCGGCCCGGTTACCGATGCATTAATGGATGCTCTCGACACGCCGTTTACGGTCTTCTCTCCGGCCCTGCCGGTCAACGGACGTACGGTTTATCAGGGGTATTTGTTCGTAATGAATCAACTGCTGGCCGAATCCGGGATGCGCCATCACCCGGTAAATCCCATGACCGACAGCTATCTTCCCCGTCTGGTTGAAGCGCAATCCACAGGGCGCTGCGGCGTCGTTTCGGCACATGTTTTCGAACAAGGTGTGGATGCCGTTCGTCAAGAGCTGGCTCGCTTACAGCAAGAGGGCTACCGCTACGCGGTGCTTGATGCGCTGACCGAACACCATCTGGAAATTCAGGGAGAAGCCTTGCGCGATGCCCCACTGGTAACGGGCGGTTCTGGTCTGGCGATTGGCCTGGCCCGGCAGTGGACGCAAGAAAACGGTAACCAGGCTCGCGAAGCAGGGCATCCGCTCGCTGGGCGCGGCGTAGTGCTCTCCGGTTCATGCTCTCAAATGACCAACCGCCAGGTAGCACATTACCGTCAAATTGCACCAGCCCGTGAAGTTGATGTGGCACGCTGCCTCTCAACTGAAACTCTGGCCACTTATGCACACGAACTGGCAGAGTGGGTTCTGGGCCAGGAAAGTGTACTTGCTCCACTGGTTTTTGCCACCGCCAGCACTGACGCATTGGCAGCAATTCAACAGCAATACGGTGCACAAAAAGCCAGTCAGGCAGTAGAAACACTGTTTTCTCAACTAGCGGCGCGGTTAGCGGCGGAAGGCGTGGCACGCTTTATTGTCGCAGGCGGTGAGACCTCCGGCGTAGTCACACAGAGCCTGGGCATAAAAGGGTTTCATATTGGCCCAACCATTTCCCCCGGCGTGCCGTGGGTAAACGCACTGGATAAGCCTGTCTCACTCGCCCTTAAATCTGGCAACTTCGGTGATGACGCCTTTTTTTCACGAGCCCAAAGAGAGTTTTTATCATGAGCGATTTCGCAAAAGTAGAGCAGTCTTTGCGAGAGGAGATGACGCGGATTGCCAGTTCATTCTTTCAGCGCGGCTATGCAACCGGTTCGGCTGGCAATCTGTCGCTGCTTTTACCTGACGGGAATTTACTGGCGACACCGACAGGTTCATGCCTGGGCAATCTCGATCCGCAGCGGCTTTCCAAAGTCGCCGCGGATGGCGAATGGTTAAGTGGTGACAAACCCTCGAAAGAGGTGCTCTTTCATCTGGCGCTGTATCGCAACAATCCGCGTTGTAAAGCGGTGGTGCATTTGCACAGCACATGGTCGACGGCGCTTTCCTGCCTGCAAGGGCTGGACAGCAGCAACGTTATTCGTCCGTTCACACCATACGTGGTGATGCGGATGGGAAATGTCCCGCTGGTACCTTATTACCGACCGGGCGATAAACGCATCGCACAGGATCTGGCGGAACTGGCAGCAGACAATCAGGCTTTTTTACTGGCAAATCATGGCCCAGTAGTTTGCGGTGAAAGCCTGCAAGAAGCCGCCAACAATATGGAAGAGCTGGAGGAAACGGCAAAGCTGATTTTTATTCTCGGTGACCGCCCGATCCGTTATCTGACCGCAGGTGAAATTGCGGAATTAAGGAGTTAATGCAATGCCTCGTTTTGCAGCTAATTTATCCATGATGTTCACCGAAGTGCCTTTTATTGAACGCTTCGCCGCAGCGCGAAAAGCCGGGTTCGATGCTGTGGAATTTCTGTTTCCCTATGACTACTCCACCCTGCAAATCCAAAAGCAACTGGAGCAAAACCATCTGACACTGGCGCTGTTCAATACCGCTCCCGGAGATATTAATGCGGGGGAATGGGGATTATCCGCCCTTCCCGGACGTGAGCACGAAGCACACGCAGACATCGACCTGGCACTGGAATATGCATTGGCGCTCAATTGTGAACAAGTCCATGTGATGGCAGGCGTCGTGCCCGCTGGCGAAGACGCTGAACGGTACCGGGCAGTATTTATCGATAATCTCCGCTACGCTGCCGACCGCTTTGCGCTACACGGCAAGCGAATATTAGTTGAAGCACTCAGCCCCGACGTTAAGCCTCATTATCTCTTCTCCAGCCAGTATCAGGCACTGGCTATTGTTGAAGAGGTTGCGCGAGATAACGTGTTTATTCAACTAGATACTTTTCATGCGCAAAAAGTAGATGGCAACCTGACGCATTTAATCCGCGACTACGCCGGGAAATATGCGCACGTACAAATTGCCGGACTACCTGATCGACATGAACCGGACGATGGAGAAATCAACTATCCGTGGCTGTTCCGCCTGTTCGATGAGGTGGGATATCAGGGCTGGATCGGTTGTGAATATAAACCTCGTGGCCTCACCGAAGAAGGGCTTGGCTGGTTTGACGCCTGGCGCTAATTCGTTAAATCCCTAATTACAACGTACCCATACATCCCCCCATCTACGGATGGGGTAGGTTAACTATAACTTTCAGACAGGGTTTCCCATGTCCACAATTACATTGTTATGCATTGCGTTAGCTGGCGTAATCATGCTGTTGCTGCTGGTCATCAAGGCAAAGGTACAACCATTCGTTGCTCTGCTCCTCGTCAGCCTGTTAGTCGCACTTGCGGCGGGTATACCGGCGGGCGAAGTGGGTAAAGTGATGATCGCCGGGATGGGCGGTGTGCTTGGTTCCGTCACTATTATTATTGGTCTGGGCGCTATGCTGGGGCGTATGATCGAACACTCTGGTGGTGCAGAGTCACTGGCTAATTATTTCAGTCGCAAGTTAGGTGACAAACGAACTATCGCTGCGCTGACTCTGGCAGCGTTCTTCCTCGGTATTCCCGTCTTCTTTGATGTCGGCTTTATTATTCTTGCGCCAATCATTTACGGTTTTGCCAAGGTTGCCAAAATATCGCCACTCAAATTTGGCCTGCCTGTCGCTGGGATCATGCTAACTGTACATGTGGCGGTACCGCCGCATCCAGGCCCTGTCGCCGCAGCGGGGTTACTCCACGCAGACATCGGCTGGCTAACCATCATCGGTATTGCGATTTCTATTCCCGTAGGGGTTGTTGGCTACTTTGCAGCGAAAATAATCAATAAGCGCCAATATGCGATGTCAGTAGAAGTACTGGAACAGATGCAACTGGCTCCGGCCAGTGAGGAAGGCGCGACAAAATTAAGCGATAAAATAAATCCACCGGGCGTCGCGCTGGTCACCTCGCTAATTGTTATTCCTATCGCGATTATCATGGCGGGTACGGTTTCCGCAACACTGATGCCGCCTTCGCATCCCCTGCTTGGTACGCTACAGCTGATCGGCTCACCAATGGTAGCTCTAATGATTGCGCTGGTGCTGGCATTCTGGTTATTGGCTTTACGTCGCGGCTGGAGCTTACAACACACCAGCGACATTATGGGCTCAGCGCTTCCTACTGCGGCGGTAGTGATTTTGGTTACTGGTGCTGGAGGGGTATTTGGCAAAGTGCTGGTGGAATCGGGCGTCGGCAAAGCCCTTGCCAACATGCTACAAATGATTGACCTGCCTCTGTTACCAGCCGCATTTATTATTTCACTGGCGCTGCGTGCATCGCAGGAGTCAGCAACCGTAGCAATACTGACAACCGGCGGGTTACTCTCAGAAGCGGTGATGGGATTGAATCCGATTCAGTGCGTATTGGTGACGCTGGCAGCCTGCTTTGGTGGGCTTGGCGCGTCACATATTAATGACTCAGGGTTCTGGATTGTGACCAAATATCTGGGGTTGTCGGTAGCAGACGGTCTGAAAACCTGGACAGTGTTAACGACCATTCTCGGTTTTACCGGATTCTTAATTACCTGGTGCGTATGGGCGGTAATTTGACCTTAATAAAAAGGTCCGATGGGCATCGGACCTTTTATTGTGCACAGAAAAGGCCAGCCTCGCTTGAGACTGGCCTTTGTGACAGATGCTTACTTACTCGCGGAACAGCGCTTCGATATTCAGCCCCTGCGTTTGCAGGATTTCACGCAAACGGCGCAGGCCTTCAACCTGAATCTGGCGAACACGTTCACGGGTGAGGCCAATTTCACGACCTACATCTTCCAGTGTTGCCGCTTCGTACCCCAGCAAACCGAATCGACGTGCCAGCACTTCACGCTGTTTGGCGTTCAGCTCGAACAGCCATTTGACGATGCTCTGCTTCATATCGTCATCTTGCGTGGTATCTTCCGGACCGTTCTCTTTTTCATCGGCCAGGATGTCCAGCAACGCTTTTTCGGAATCACCACCCAGCGGGGTGTCTACCGAGGTAATGCGCTCGTTAAGACGAAGCATACGGCTGACGTCATCAACTGGCTTATCCAGTTGCTCTGCGATCTCTTCCGCACTTGGTTCATGGTCCAGCTTATGGGACAACTCACGTGCGGTTCGCAGGTAAACGTTCAGCTCCTTTACGATGTGAATCGGCAAACGAATAGTACGGGTTTGGTTCATAATCGCCCGTTCAATCGTCTGGCGAATCCACCAGGTTGCGTATGTTGAGAAGCGGAAACCACGTTCCGGGTCAAACTTCTCTACCGCGCGGATCAGCCCCAGGTTGCCCTCTTCGATAAGGTCCAGCAACGCCAGACCACGATTGCCATAACGGCGGGCAATTTTTACCACCAGACGCAAGTTACTCTCGATCATCCGGCGGCGAGAGGCGACATCTCCACGCAGTGCGCGACGCGCAAAATAAACTTCTTCTTCGGCCGTTAACAGTGGTGAATAACCAATCTCACCAAGGTAAAGCTGAGTCGCGTCCAACACACGCTGTGTGGCTCCCTGCGATAACAGTTCCTCTTCGGCCAAATCGTTATCACTGGGTTCCTCTTCTACTAAGGCCTTTTCGTCAAAAACCTCAACTCCGTTCTCATCAAATTCCGCATCTTCATTTAAATCATGAACTTTCAGCGTATTCTGACTCATAAGGTGGCTCCTACCCGTGATCCCTTGACGGAACATTCAAGCAAAAGCCTGGTTCCGCCGATTTATCGCTGCGGCAAATAACGCAGCGGGTTTACGGATTTCCCCTTGTAACGAATTTCAAAATGCAAGCGTGTTGAACTGGTTCCGGTGCTACCCATGGTTGCTATTTTTTGCCCCGCCTTCACTTCTTGTTGTTCCCGGACCAGCATTGTGTCGTTATGGGCGTAGGCACTCAGGTAATCATCATTATGTTTGATGATAATCAGATTACCGTAGCCGCGCAGCGCGTTACCAGCATAAACAACGCGGCCATCTGCGGTCGCGATAATTGCCTGTCCTTTGCTGCCTGCGATATCAATCCCCTTGTTGCCCCCCTCAGAAGCGCCAAAGGTTTCGATCACTTTGCCCTCAGTCGGCCAGCGCCAGGTGGAGATAGGCGTACTGGTTGATGTACTGCTGACAGTTGGCTCGGTTGTGCTTGCTGTTGGTACCGTTACAGGCGCTGTGACCGTGGTCGCAGCTGGCTTGTTGTTCGGCAACATTTTGTTAGCACTCTGTTCACCCGAAGATTCAGAATACGTAATTGTCGGTTGCGACGCAACAGCAACGGTGGAATTTTGTGCAGGCTTGATCACAACTCCTTGCTCTGCTGCGTCGGCCTGGGTAATGGCATTTCCGCCAGTGATTGGCGTACCGGAAGCATTACCCACCTGCAAGGTCTGACCAACGTTCAGCGCGTATGGTGCCTGAATATTGTTGCGCTGAGCAAGGTCACGGAAATCGTTGCCAGTAATCCAGGCGATATAGAAAAGTGTGTCGCCTTTTTTCACGGTATAGGTACTGCCGCTATAACTGCCTTTCGGAATGTTCCCATACTGACGGTTATAGACGATGCGTCCGTTTTCCATCTGTACCGGCTGCTGAGCTACTGGCTGCACTGGCTGGATTTGCGGTTGTTGAGTAGCCTGAATTTGTGGCTGCTGTACCGGCTGAATTTGCGGTTGCTGCGCTGTAGACGTCGTCCCCATTTTCGGCGGCGGCGTAATCAACATACCAGAATTAGTATTTGCAGGCGCATTGCCATTAACGGAGCTGACCGGTGCCGGTGGATTTGAAGTGTCAGAACAGCCTGCCAGCCATAGCGAAACCAGTGACAAAGCCGCAATGCGGCGAACGGTGAATTTTGGGCTTCCCGCGCTCATTTATCCCCCAGGAAAAATTGGTTAATAACCAGTGACATAATTACCGTGCAAGGCACCCTACTGAACACTGGAAAAGATGTTCACGATACGCTGACCTGCGGCAAAATAACCAGGAAAAATCCAGGTATTTCCTCACGTTTTAAGCCAGCTCACCCTTCACTAAAGGGACAAAGCGCACGGCCTCCACGGTATCGATAATAAATTCGCCTCCCCGACGACGCACCCGTTTCAAATACTGGTGCTCCTCCCCTACGGGTAAGACGAGAATCCCGCCTTCGTCCAGCTGCGTCATTAGCGCAGTTGGAATTTCCGGCGGTGCCGCCGTAACAATGATAGCGTCAAACGGCGCACGTGCCTGCCAACCTTGCCATCCATCGCCATGACGGGTTGAAACATTATGTAAATCAAGATTTTTCAGGCGGCGACGTGCCTGCCACTGCAAGCCTTTAATCCGTTCAACCGAGCAAACATGCTGGACAAGATGCGCCAGGATTGCCGTTTGATATCCCGAACCGGTGCCAATTTCCAGCACCCGCGACTGCGGCGTCAGCTCGAGTAATTCGGTCATTCGCGCCACCATATATGGCTGCGAAATTGTCTGCCCCTGACCTATCGGCAAAGCGATATTGTCCCAGGCTTTTTGTTCAAACGCTTCATCAACGAATTTTTCACGCGGCACGGCGGCAAGTGCATTCAGCACCTGCTCATCCTGAATACCTTGCGCACGTAATTGATCCAGAAGTGCTTGTACGCGTCTGCTTACCATTGCGTGCCAACTCCCACGCTGTTTAACCAGTCTGAAACCACATCTTGCGCGCTATGCGCAGTTAAATCCACATGCAGCGGCGTGATGGAGACATAGCCCTCATCTACCGCAGCAAAATCGGTCCCCGGACCAGCATCACATTTACCGCCCGGCGGGCCAATCCAGTACAGCGTATTGCCGCGCGGATCTTGCTGCGGGATCACCTGATCTGCCGGATGTCGTGTACCGCAGCGCGTCACGCGAATACCTTTGATTTGATCCAAGGGTAAATCCGGAACGTTAATATTAAGAATACGCCCGGTGCGCAGCGGCTCTTTACACAGTGCGCGCAAAATTGAACAGGTTACCGCCGCGGCAGTGTCGTAATGTTTATGCCCGTCAAGCGAGACGGCAAGCGCCGGAAAACCTAAATGACGGCCTTCCATCGCGGCGGCTACCGTACCGGAATAAATAACATCATCCCCCAGATTCGGCCCGGCGTTAATTCCGGACACAACAATGTCCGGGCGCGGACGCATCAGAGCATTCACGCCAAGATAGACGCAATCGGTCGGGGTTCCCATTTGCACAGCAATATCACCATTTTCAAAGGTAAACGTGCGCAGGGAGGATTCCAGTGTCAGAGAATTTGAAGCGCCGCTGCGGTTACGATCGGGGGCGACCACCTGAACGTCAGCAAACTCACGCAAGGCTTTCGCCAGCGTTTGTATACCGGGTGCATGTACCCCGTCATCATTACTCAGCAATATGCGCATAATCACCTGTTGTGTTGATAAGTTCCCTGACAACGCTGGTTGCAAAACTACCCGCCGGAAGCCAGAAACGGATCTCTACGGTGACGTCATCCCACCAATTCCAGCTTAATTGTTGCGGATACAGCAGCATCGCTCTGCGCGCGGCTTCAACTTTTTCGCGCACCAGTAAAGCTTGTAATTCAGTTTCTGCGGCGACAGCTGCTTGTTCGAATGCCAGCGCTTCACGCTGAGTTCCCCATTCGCCACTGCCTGGCAATGCGGCGGTTATCATCAACTCTTTATCGTTGACGCGACGCTGTAATTCCGCCAGTTCTTCGGTGGTTGCTACAAACCAGCTACCACGTCCGGCTAATTGTAGCGCATCGCCGTCAACAACTTGATTAACGTCTGCTTTTTTGAGGCGCTCAGCAACAATCTGATTAAACAACGCACTGCGGGCTGCCGACAACCAAAAACTCCGTTTATTGCGATCGCGCACCGGAGTATTGGTTTGCGCCCAGCGCTGCGCCCCCTGCAAGTTGCTACCGCCAATCCCAAAACGTTGGGCACCGAAGTAGTTCGGTACACCTTTTACGCAAATATCGATCAGACGTTGTTCAACGTCATCGCGATTGCTCACTTCGCGCAGAACCAGGGTAAAGGCGTTACCTTTCAGCGCGCCTAAACGCAGCTTGCGCTTGTGCCGCGCATACTCCAGCACCTGGCAGCCTTCCAGTTGAAAGGCGCTCAGATCGGGCATTTCCTTGCCCGGCACGCGAGCGCATAACCACTGTTCCGTAACAGCATGTTTGTCTTTTTGCCCAGCGAAGCTGACTTCACGGGCATGAATTTTCAGGAATTTCGCCAGTGCATCCGCCACAAAACGGGTATTGCAGCCGTTTTTGAGGATTCTAACCAGAATATGCTCACCTTCACCATCAGGCTCAAAGCCCAAATCTTCCACCACCACAAAGTCTTCCGGATTGGCTTTCAGCAGCCCGGTGCCTTGCGGTTTACCGTGGAGGTAAGTGAGATTATCAAACTCAATCATTTTGTTGCCTTAATGAGTAGCGCCACCGCTTCACAGGCAATCCCTTCCCCACGTCCGGTAAATCCCAGTTTTTCCGTAGTAGTGGCTTTCACGTTAACATCATCCATATGGCAGCCGAGATCTTCGGCAATAAACACGCGCATTTGTGGAATGTGCGGCAACATCTTCGGTGCCTGAGCGATGATAGTGACATCGACGTTGCCAAGGGTATAACCCTTCGCCTGAATACGACGCCAGGCTTCGCGTAGCAGCTCGCGGCTATCGGCACCTTTAAATGCCGGATCGGTATCCGGGAACAGCTTGCCGATATCCCCCAGCGCCGCCGCGCCAAGCAATGCATCGGTCAACGCATGGAGCGCCACGTCGCCATCAGAATGCGCCAGCAATCCTTTTTCGTAAGGAATGCGTACGCCACCAATGATAATTGGGCCTTCACCGCCAAAGGCATGTACGTCAAAACCGTGTCCAATTCGCATTATGTATTCTCCTGATGGATGGTTCGGGTGAGGTAAAACTCGGCCAGTGCCAAATCTTCCGGGCGCGTGACTTTAATGTTATCCGCACGGCCTTCGACCAACTGAGGATGGAATCCGCAATATTCCAGCGCCGAGGCTTCGTCGGTAATAGTCGCGCCTTCATTTAGAGCGCGCGTCAGACAGTCATGTAACAGCTCACGAGGGAAAAATTGCGGCGTCAGCGCGTGCCATAAGCCGTTGCGATCAACGGTATGAGCAATGGCATTTTTGCCCGGTTCGGCACGTTTCATAGTATCGCGCACTGGTGCGGCGAGGATCCCCCCCGTGCGGCTGGTTTCGCTCAACGCCAACAATCGCGCGAGGTCATCCTGATGCAAACAAGGACGAGCGGCGTCATGCACCAATACCCACTGCGCGTCGCCAGCGGCTTTCAAACCTGCCAGCACGGAATCGGCACGCTCATCACCGCCATCTACAACGGTGATTTGCGGATGATTCGCCAGAGGAAGTTGTGCAAAACGGCTATCGCCAGGACTTATGGCAATGACGACACGTTTCACCCGGGGATGCGCCAGCAGCGCATGCACCGAGTGTTCAAGAATGGTTTGATTACCGATTGAGAGATATTGCTTAGGACATTCCGTTTGCATTCGACGGCCAAATCCGGCCGCCGGAACCACGGCGCAAACATCCAAATGAGTGGTTGCCATGTTAATTCCCGGGCTGATTTATCGATTGTTTTGCCCCGCAGACTGTGCGCGCTTCGACGCGTCAGGCACCAGACGATAAAAAGTTTCGCCCGGCCTGGTCATGCTGAGTTCATTACGCGCACGCTCTTCGAGCGCCTCCTGGCCGCCATTGAGATCGTCAATTTCGGCAAAAAGTTGATCGTTTCGCGCTTTAAGTTTCGCGTTTGTAGCTTGCTGTGCCGCCACATCATCATTGACGCGGGTATAGTCATGTATACCGTTCTTACCGAACCACAGCGAATACTGTAGCCAGACCAGAATAGCCAGCAACAGCAGCGTTAGTTTACCCATCCTGCCCCCTGAAAAACGGCATCATCATCCCATGCATCCGAAGACGACTCTACATCCTCTGTTGGGGATACCGCGACAACGCGGGCAAATGTACCACATTTGTCCATTGTTACGTATACCCAGGGCGTGCAGAACATAATCTCATTATTAGTTACGGTTTGAATTATGAACAGAGGAGACAAGAAAGTACAAATTAGCCCAGTAGCCACATAAACAGTGCGCCAAACATAATGCCTACTGTCACCAGGGTGAAAACAATACTGTAGCGTAGCTTTCCGTCCATCAATGAATGCAGCGCAATCCCCACCACTACCGCGACGGGCATCAGCGCCAGAAAGAAAGGCCAGGTGTAGATAAAGAAGAACAGCGTGTTAGAGCCATAAATCAACATCGGCATCGCCAGCGCAAATAACCAGGAGATAAAACCGACCACGGCACCAGGCAGTGACCATGTGGTTTCTTCATCCTCAGTAAGGCTGTCGTTATTTGTTAGTGTAATGTTATGGCTATTACGCATATTTGATCCTGTTACTTTGACGAACCGGGCATGGAAACCCGGTGGTGTCTCAGGATCTGATAATATCGTTCTGTCTCAACAGATCTAATAATTGCTGTACCAAATTTGTTACTAATTGTTCACCATTGAGATGAATTTCTGCCGATTCAGGCGCTTCGTAAACGGAATCTATTCCCGTAAAGTTGCGCAGTTCACCGGCACGCGCTTTCTTATATAAGCCTTTGGGATCGCGGGCTTCGCAAATCGCCAGCGGCGTATCGACAAACACTTCGATAAAGCGCCCTTCTCCTACGCGTTCGCGAACCATCTGGCGTTCGGCGCGGTGTGGCGAGATAAATGCGGTCAGCACCACCAGTCCGGCTTCAACCATCAAATTCGCCACTTCACCGACGCGACGGATATTCTCTTTACGATCGGCATCGCTAAAACCGAGATCGCTGCATAATCCGTGGCGAACATTGTCGCCATCCAGCAGATACGTACTGACGCCGAGTTTATGTAACGCCTCCTCCAGCGCCCCGGCGACCGTTGATTTACCGGACCCGGAGAGGCCGGTAAACCACAGCACTACACCACGATGACCGTGGTGTAGCTCGCGTTGTTGCACAGTGACCGGATGGCTATGCCAGACGACGTTTTCGTCATGCAGCGCCATTATTTATCCCCCAGCAAATCGCGCGCGCCCCAGTGCGGAAAGTGGCGACGAACCAGAGCATTCAATTCCAGTTCGAATGCACTGAATTCAGATGGCGCAGCAGTTGCCTGGCTAACTGGCTCGTGCACCATACCGGCACCCACGGTCACATTGCTCAGGCGATCGATAAAAATCAGCCCACCCGTCACCGGATTTTGTTGATAACGATCTAACACCAGCGGCTCGTCAAAAGTGAGATCCACGAGGCCGATCCCATTCAGTGGCAGGTTTTCAACTTCGCGTTGGGTAAGGTTATTAATATCAACCTGATAACGAATGCCATCAACACGAGCACGCGTCTTCTTACCGGCAATTTTGATGTCATAACTCTGGCCCGGGGAAAGCGGCTGTTCCGCCATCCATACCACATCCACCGACGCGCTCTGCACAGCTGGTAACGCTTCGTCTGCCGCCAGCAGCAGATCGCCACGGCTGATGTCGATCTCATCCGTCAGCACCAGGGTGATCGCTTCTCCGGCAAAGGCTTCTTCGCGATCGCCATCAAAAGTCACGATCCGGGCGACGTTTGATTCCACACCAGAGGGCAGCACTTTGACTCGTTGCCCGACTTCTACGCGACCGGATGCCAGCGTTCCGGCGTAACCACGAAAATCGAGATTCGGGCGATTAACGTACTGCACCGGGAAGCGCATTGGCTGAGCATCCACCACTCGCTGGATCTCCACGGTTTCCAGCACTTCGAGCAGTGTTGGACCGCTGTACCACGCCATACTTTCACTTTGCGAAGCCACGTTGTCGCCTTCCAGTGCAGAGAGCGGCACAAAGCGGATATCCAGATTACCCGGCAGCTGCCCGGCAAAGGTCAGATAATCTTCACGAATACGGGTGAACGTCTTTTCACTGTAATCCACCAGATCCATTTTGTTGATCGCCACGACCAGATGTTTGATCCCCAACAGTGTGGAGATAAAACTGTGACGACGGGTTTGATCGAGCACGCCTTTACGGGCATCGATCAGTAAGATCGCCAGTTCACATGTCGATGCGCCAGTCGCCATATTGCGGGTGTACTGCTCGTGCCCTGGGGTGTCGGCGATAATAAATTTACGCTTCTCGGTAGAGAAATAGCGGTAAGCCACGTCAATGGTGATGCCCTGTTCGCGCTCAGCTTGCAGGCCGTCCACCAGCAGTGCCAGATCCAGCTTTTCGCCCTGGGTGCCGTGACGTTTACTGTCGTTATGCAGCGATGAGAGCTGATCTTCGTAGATTTGGCGGGTATCGTGCAGCAGGCGACCAATCAGAGTACTTTTGCCGTCATCGACGCTACCACAGGTCAGAAAACGCAGCAGGCTTTTATGTTGTTGCGCAATCATCCAGGCTTCGACGCCGCCTTCATTGGCGATTTGTTGTGCAAGTGCGGTGTTCATCTTAAAAATACCCCTGACGTTTTTTCAGCTCCATAGACCCCGCCTGGTCGCGGTCAATCACGCGGCCCTGACGTTCACTGGTGGTAGAAACCAGCATCTCTTCGATGATCTCCGGTAGTGTTTGTGCATTTGACTCCACCGCACCGGTCAGCGGCCAGCAGCCCAGCGTACGGAAACGCACCATCCGTTTTTTAATCACTTCGCCCGGTTGCAGGTCGATACGGTTGTCATCAATCATCATCAACATACCGTCGCGTTCCAGAACCGGACGTTCCGCAGCGAGATACAGCGGCACAATGTCGATATTTTCCAGCCAGATGTATTGCCAGATATCCTGCTCGGTCCAGTTAGAGAGCGGGAAGACGCGGATGCTTTCGCCTTTGTTAATTTGCCCGTTGTAGTTGTGCCACAGCTCTGGGCGCTGATTTTTCGGATCCCAGCGATGGAAGCGGTCACGGAAAGAGTAGATTCGCTCTTTAGCGCGGGATTTCTCTTCGTCACGGCGCGCACCACCGAAGGCGGCATCAAAACCGTATTTGTTCAGCGCCTGTTTCAGGCCTTCAGTTTTCATAATATCGGTATGTTTCGCGCTGCCGTGCACGAATGGATTAATCCCCATCGCCACGCCTTCCGGGTTTTTATGCACCAGCAGCTCGCAGCCGTAGGCTTTCGCCGTACGATCGCGGAACTCATACATCTCGCGGAATTTCCAGCCGGTATCGACATGCAGCAACGGGAAAGGCAGCGTACCTGGATAAAACGCCTTGCGCGCCAGATGCAGCATGACGCTGGAATCTTTACCGATAGAGTAGAGCATCACCGGATTTGAGAATTCTGCCGCCACCTCGCGAATAATGTGGATGCTTTCCGCCTCCAGTTGCCGCAGGTGAGTAAGTCGTATTTGATCCATAACCGTTCCTTTGCAATACCGCTATTTTCTTGCCATCAGATGTTTCGACTATAGGGAGCGTAAGAGAACGAATGAAATTACCAATTAGAATGAGTAGTTCCTTAACGGAATAACGATTTGGCAAAGCTAATATCAAAAAGTGCTTAAGGCACCGGATTTCGGGCGTTTAGGAAGATTTGAAATTGTTTTAGCGCAGCGGCAGTTTCATACTATGGCGGTAAAAAAATTTGCATGGTATTTAAGGACTCACTATGTTTTCCGCATTGCGCCACCGTACCGCTGCCCTGGCGCTCGGCGTATGCTTTATTCTCCCCGTACACGCCTCGTCACCTAAACCTGGCGATTTTGCTAATACTCAGGCACGACATATTGCTACTTTCTTTCCGGGACGCATGACCGGAACTCCTGCAGAAATGTTATCTGCCGATTATATTCGCCAACAGTTTCAGCAAATGGGTTATCGCAGTGATATTCGGACATTTAATAGTCGGTATATTTATACCGCCCGCGATAATCGTAAGAGCTGGCATAACGTGACGGGAAGTACGGTGATTGCCGCTCATGAAGGCAAAGCGCCGCAGCAGATCATCATTATGGCGCATCTGGATACTTACGCCCCGCTGAGCGATGCTGACGCCGATGCCAATCTCGGCGGGCTGACGTTACAAGGAATGGATGATAACGCCGCAGGTTTAGGTGTCATGCTGGAATTGGCAGAACGCCTGAAAAATACGCCTACCGAGTATGGTATTCGATTTGTAGCGACCAGCGGTGAAGAGGAAGGGAAATTAGGCGCTGAGAATTTACTCAAGCGGATGAGTGACACCGAAAAGAAAAATACGCTGCTGGTGATTAATCTCGATAACTTAATTGTTGGCGATAAATTGTATTTCAACAGTGGTGTAAAAACCCCTGAAGCAGTAAGGAAATTAACGCGCGACAGGGCACTGGCAATTGCGCGTAGTCATGGAATTGCCGCAACGACCAATCCGGGTTTGAATAAAAATTATCCGAAGGGTACTGGCTGTTGTAATGACGCCGAAGTTTTCGACAAAGCCGGTATTGCCGTACTTTCGGTAGAAGCAACAAATTGGAATCTTGGGAATAAGGATGGTTATCAGCAACGCGCAAAAACAGCTGCATTCCCTGCGGGAAATAGCTGGCATGACGTAAGACTGGATAATCAACAACATATTGATAAGGCACTTCCAGGAAGAATAGAACGTCGCTGCCGTGATGTTATGCGGATAATGCTACCGCTGGTGAAGGAGCTGGCGAAGGCGTCTTGATGGGTATGAAAATGGGAGTTGGGAGTTCTACCGCAGGGGCGGGGAACTCCAAGTGATATCCATCATCGCATCCAGTGCGCCCGGTTTATCCCCGCTGACGCGGGGAACACACATGAATGTCGGTTCAGACCGTGTTTTTACCCGGTTTATCCCCGCTGGCGCGGGGAACACAGTGCTGGACCATTTCAAATTCACAATAGATTCGGTTTATCCCCGCTGGCGCGGGGAACACGGAATGATATTTCAATAAATAATTATAACAATCGGTTTATCCCCGCTGGCGCGGGGAACACAGCCGGGCGAAATTTTGATTCATCGTGATGACCGGTTTATCCCCGCTGGCGCGGGGAACACCCTGAACGGTGGGGAAAAACCCCATAAGCGCTAACTTAAGGGTTGTGGTATTACGCCTGATATGATTTAACGTGCCGATGAATTACTCTCACGATAACTGGTCAGCAATTCTGGCCCATATTGGTAAGCCCGAAGAACT